>JAFZMK010000240.1 GCA_017553285.1 Rhodocyclaceae bacterium | reverse complement strand
CGATGGCTATGGCGTCTTCCGCATCGAAAAAGTGGAACGCCCGGAAGTGAGCGACGAAGACCCGCGCCTGGCCGCCTTGCGCCGAGGCTACCGCAGCGCGCTGGCCGCGCAGGAAGTGGAAGCCTTCATGGCCTCCCTGCGCGCCCGCTACCCGGTCGAAATCCAGCCGGACGTGCTGAAACCGGTAGGTGCTGGTGCCGCAGGCGAGGGCTGATTGCCAAAAACCTCCGGATAAGCGGAAACCTTCTGCGGGAAGAACCAACAGGGGTGCTGCCTCCCTTCATGGCCTGCGATGGCGCAACATCGTTCTCGCCATGATATTGCGGGGCGGCACCCCTGTTGCGCCGCCCGCCCGCGTCCCGCATTACTTGCGGTTGCCCAAAATCTTGAACAAATTATTGTGGTTGTCCATTGCAATCAACTTCACGCGATCGCTTGCAAGCTGATAGGCAAGCAACAAGTCGGGGCGCAAGTGGCATTCGCGGTACGCTTTGAGATCGCCCTTCAGCGCGTGGTCTTTGTACTTTTGGGGAATGGGTAAATCATTGACCAGCGCGTGCAAAACATCAATCAGTTCCGACACCAGACCGACGAGCTTCAAATCCTTGTCAAACTGGCGTGTGGTTTCAATCTTTTTCATTTGAACGCACGGACAAAGTCGTCCAGATTTTCATAGACGGTCGTTTCCCCGTTTTCCAGTTCCGCAATCGCCTGGCGCAGTTTTTCGGACGGCGCGCGCTGCGGCTGCTTTTCCCGCCAATCAAAAGACAAGGGCACCACGCCGGTTTTGATGACCTGATTTGCAAACAGCTTGAATGCCTGCGGGACGGTCAGGCCATAGTCCGCAAGCACATCGGCAAACGCCTGACGAGTGGCTGCGTCAAAGCTCATATTGAAATTGTTGGTGCTCATCGTTATATCCCCTTTGTTTTCGTCCGCGCGAATCAGTATATATTCTTTATTTTCCCATGCAAGCGGCGATGTTTCGGCTGCGGCGGGCGGGTGCCCGCCGGGGAAAACGCTTCAGCCCAGAATCACCGTGCGGTTGCCGCTCAAGAAAATGTGGTGTTCGGTGTGCAGGCGCACGGCGCGGGCGAGCGCGCGGCATTCCATGTCGCGTCCGAGGCTTTTGAGTTCTTCGGGCAAGAAGGCGTGCCCCACGCGCTCGACCACTTGCTCGATAATCGGCCCTTCGTCCAGGTCGGCAGTGACGTAATGCGCGGTGGCGCCGATGATTTTTACGCCGCGCTCATACGCCTGATGATAGGGGCGCGCGCCCTTGAAGCCGGGCAGAAATGAGTGGTGAATGTTGATGGCGCGCCCTTGCAGGCGGGCGCAGAGTGAATCGGACAGCACTTGCATATAGCGCGCCAGCACGACAAGCTGCACGCCTTCGCGTTCAATGATTTCCCACAGCGCCGCTTCCTGCTGCGGCTTGGTCTCGGCGCTAACCGGCAGGTAGTGAAACGGTATCTGGTCGGCAGCCGCCAGCGGCGCGAGCGTTTCATGATTGGAGACGATGCCGACCACTTCCACCGGCAATTCACCGATGCGCACGCGGTAGAGCAAATCGCGCAGGCAGTGGTCGTGCTGCGAGACCATCAGCAGCAACCGCATCCGTTCGGCCTGCGGGGTAAGCGTC
Organism: Rhodocyclaceae bacterium; assembly: GCA_017553285.1. Classification (GTDB taxonomy): domain Bacteria; phylum Pseudomonadota; class Gammaproteobacteria; order Burkholderiales; family Rhodocyclaceae; genus JAFZMK01. The sequence goes on along the minus strand of JAFZMK010000240.1, from coordinate 6,592 downwards.
CATTCCATGTTCATGTTCGCCGCCAGCGCGCCAAAGGCGGCGCGCAGGTTGGCTTCGCCTACGTTGGGCGAGTCGACGTAGAAGACGCAGCGGATGAAAAACCGCCCGGCCAGTTCGTCGTCAAAACAGGAAAATTCGGTAATAAAACCTTTGCCTTGGGTAATCAGACCGGAGACGGCGGCCACCTGTCCGTGCCCGGAAGGGCAGGTGGCGGTGAGTATCCAGCGGGGTTTGTCGTTGCCTGCTTGCAAAATTCTCTACTCCGTTGTTCAAAATGCCACGGCAATGCCGAAGTGTACGCGCACGCGCTTGTCGTGCTGGCCGTAGGCAACATCCAGCGCCAGCGGGCCAGCGGGGCTGCGCCAGCGCCCGCCGATGCCGTAGCCGAGGCGCAAATCAAAGTCGTCCAGACTGTCGGTGGCGTTGCCGGCATCGACAAAACCGGCGATGCCCCATTTGGCGTCCAGCCAATGCACGTATTCGGCACTGCCCACCGCCATGTAGCGCCCGCCCAGCGTGGCGCCGTCTTCGTACACGCCGAGGCTCTCGTAATCGTAGCCGCGCACGGTTTGCGTGCCGCCGGTGCGGAACAGGAAATTCTGCGGGATGCCTTCGCGCGATTTTGCCCAGGTGCGCCCCAGTTCGCCGCGCAAGATGAGCGTGTCGCGCTCGCCCACGGGTTGATACCAGACCAGACGCCCGGAGGTGCGCAAAAAGTTCTGGTCGGAGAGCAACGCGCGCAGCCCGCCGCCGACGTTGAACGACGCCAGCAGCCCTTGGCGCGGATCCATGACGTTATCCACCCGCCCCCATTTCCAGCCGTAATCGAGGCTAAGCGCGCGGATGTCGCGGTGTTGGGTGTCGGTGCGCGTGGTTTCATGTTGCCAGCGCAGGGAAAGCGCGGTGGAAATGTGACCACGGGCGCGCGCGCGCGTCACGCCCAGCGCCTGCGAATTGAGCTGCAAGCCGGAAATGTCGCTTTTCTTGATGAGCGCGCCAAAGCTGTCCCGATACTGCGAACCCTTGCGCGGCGGCAGCAAAATGTCGCCATAAAACGCCTGCTCTTTTTGCTCCACGCGAAGCCCCGTGGCCAGTTCCCAGGCGCGGCGGCGCAGGTTTACGTCCTGCCAGTTCGCCTCAAAGCGCAGGCCGGTGTTGGTGGTAAAACCCAGCCCGGCAGAGAGCCGCCGCGAGTTGGCTTCGACCACTTGCACGCGCACGGGCACGGCGGCGGCCAGCAGCGGGTCGCGCTCGACATCCACAATCACGGAGCGGAAATACGGCGTGTTTTGCAACGCGCTTTGAAATTCCAGCAAACGCGCGAGCGCGAAGGGTTCGCCCACGCGCAGCGGGTTGTAGCGTTCCACCAGGTCGTGCGGCAGACGCTCAATGCCGCTGACCTGCAATTCGCCCAGTTTGAACGGCGGGCCAGAATCCACCGTCACCGACAGGCGCGCTTCGCCGCGTTCGGTGTCAATCAACGCCTTGCTGTCGGCGATTTTCGCGGCGGCGAAATCTTCGCTGGCAACGTCATCGAGCAGGTTTTGCTTGGCACCATCCCAGTCGGACTGACGGAATGGTTCGCCCACCGGCAACAACCAGCCTTTTTCCAGCCGCGCGCGCCGCGCCGCCAGCGCCTCATCCGCACCCGCCAGCGCACCGGCAAAGTGAATTTCGACGTGGGCGATTTTTACCCGCTCGCCTGCCTTGACGTGCATCACCCACTGGTCTTCCTGTGGCGTTTCAAAGCCAATTTCGGGCGCGAAAAACCCTTCGGTGCGCAGCAATTCCTGCGCCTCGCGCCGCGCGCGCTGCTGCACACCTGCGCGCGCCATTTCATCTTCGGGCACTTCCTGCTGGTTCTTTTTCAGCAAGCGCAGATGCTCTTTGAGCACGCCTTGCGCCTCATCGGGCGCATCCAGCGTCACGCTCAAATAATGCTTGGGCGCAGCGTCTTCTTCTGGCACCGCCGCTTCCTGCGCGCTGGCGGATTCCTGCGGCGGCGCGGCTTCGTCTTCTGCCGCCGATACACCCAGCGGCAGCGCCAAAAACAACGCCAGCAAAATGTGCACGCAATGGCGCATCAATTGGCCTCCTCGTGATAGCGCACCACGGTGTGCACCTCGTCGCGCGAACCGAGCACCACCGGCACGCGCTGGTGCAGGCGCTGCGGCGCAATGTCCAGAATCGGCTCTCGCCCCGTGGAGGCCGCGCCGCCGGCCTGTTCGATGAGCATCGACATCGGATTGGCCTCGTAGAGCAGGCGCAGCTTGCCGCCTTGCGCGCGGCATTTTTCATCCATCGGATACAGAAATACGCCGCCGCGCGACAGGATGCGGTGCACGTCCGCGACCATCGAGGCGACCCAGCGCATGTTGAAATCCACCCCGCGCGGCCCCGTCTTGCCCGCGCGCAAATCGCGCACGTAGTGCTGCACGGGCGCTTCCCAAAAGCGTTCGTTGGACGCATTGATGGCAAATTCGCGCGTTGTCGGCGGCACGGTAATGTCTGGATGCGTCAGCACAAATTCGCCGGTATCGCGCGCCAGCGTAAAGCCCTGCACGCCGTGGCCGACGCTGAGCACCAGCATCGTCGAAGGCCCGTAAATGGCGTACCCGGCAGCGCACTGCGCGCGCCCCGCTTGCAGAAAATCCGCCTCTTGCGGCGTCTGCCCGCCGCTGTATTTCAGCACCGAAAAGATGGTGCCGACCGACACGTTCACATCAATATTGGACGACCCATCCAGCGGGTCGAAGAGCAGCAGATAATCGCCGTGCGCATACGCGGGCGCGACGGGATGGACGGTTTCCATCTCCTCGGAAGCCATCGCCGCCACCGCGCCGCTGGCTTCGCAGGTCTGCAAGAAAATCTCGTTGGCGATGACATCGAGTTTTTTCTGCGCCTCGCCCTGCACGTTCTGGCTGCCCGCCTCGCCCAGCACACCTGCCAGCGCGCCCCGACCCACCTGCGCGCCAATCGTCACCGCCGCGCGCGCCACCGATTCCAGCAACAGGCGCAGTTGTGCATCCACGCGCCCCGCGAACTGTTCATCGGCCAAAAAACGGGACAAACTCACCTGCGCCATCACCGAATCTCCTCACAAAAGCGAAAGCCGCAATTATCGCGGATTTTCCCGCGCGGCACACCTTGCCAACATACGGCGCGAGGCAAGATAATGCCGTTTTCGCGCCCATCCCCGTTTCGCTAACGCCATGTATTCCATGAAAAACAGGCTTCTGGCCTATGCCATCATCGCCCTGTTGGGCATCGCCGCCGCCATCACGCTCTCGCTGCTGAACCACGAACCGCCGCGCACCCTCCAGGGCGAAGCCGTCTTCAACATCATTGGCCGCGTCAATAACGAAGGCTCAGGGCTGTTCATCAAAAACGGCATCCTTGACACCTCTGGCGCCCTGCCCGTGCGCGCGGAGAACGGCGCGCCGTTTTTCGGCGAGGGCTACACGCTTTCGGTCAAAAACAGCAAGGCGTGGGGCGGGCTGGTGTTTGGCGACCCCGGCGCTTCTTCCATCCAGCACACCCAGATGGCAACCATCGCCGCCAAGGTCGGGCTGAAATTCGCGCAATATCAGGACGGCATGACGAAATCCGGCGACACGCTCTATTACGTCACCAACCTCAGCAACGCCGGTGCCATCGCCACCAGCGCCGCGCTCATCGACGGCGGCATCATCTGGGAGCCGCAGTATCAGAAAGTCCTGCACGAACAGGCGCACGCTTTTCGGCAGCTTGCCCGCACCAACGACCTCTTTGCCGACCACACCTGCTGCGTCGTCGCGGCCAGCCACCACTGGTTGCAAACCAACGCGCAGGACGCCGTCAAATTCCTCGCCGGATTCGCGCAGGCGGTTCGCTTCATCAACGAAGCCAAAGCCCATCCCGACGGCGAAGACTACGCCTGGCTGCTTGCCTTTGCGCAAACCACTACCCACGGCCTGAGCGCCGAAGAAGTCCGCGCCGCCATCGACAACATTCATTACGTCCTGGCCGATGACGCGGACGGCTCGCTTGACCAGCTCAAACAAGACATTGCCTTGCTCGCCACCGAACTCAAAGGGCTGGGGCTGATTACCTCCAAAAAATTCGGCAACGCAGACGACTTCGCCGCCGCCTTCGTCGATGAACGCTACCTCAAGCAAGCACTGGCCGCCCCGCCCGCGCACGAGGGGCGCGCCAGCTTGCGGATTGCCGTCATCAACGGCGACATTCACCAGCTCGCCTTCCGCGTCGCCAAAGAAAAAGGCTACTTTGAACAATACGGTCTGGCCATCGAACTGGCCACCGGCGCCAACGGCGGCGAAATTGCCACCATGCTGCTGAGCAAGGATAGCGACCTGGGCTTTCTCGGCGCACCGCCCGCGACCCTGAACATCATCAACGGGGAGCACATCGTCGATGCGCCTCAGCTACGATAGACACAACAAATACCACCGCTTCGCGCGCGCCTGTCTCATTACGACAGCTTCGCTGGCCGCGCTGCTCTGGCTCTGGTGGCTGGCCTCGGTGCTCATCCAGAAACAACTGCATTTCAACAGCCCGCCGCTGGCCACGCCGCAAGCCGCTTTCGCCGCGCTGTTCGACCTGATTCAGAACGGCGACCCGATTGAGCACCGCTCGCTGTGGTCGTGGCTGTGGGCAAGCCTGCAAAAATTCCTCAAAGGTTTTTTGCTCGCGCTGCTCATTGCGCTGCCGCTTGGCTTGCTGATGGGCAGCTTCAAACTGGCGCGCGATTTTTTCACGCCCTGGGTAGAAGTATTGCGCCCCATTGCGCCGATTGCCTGGGCACCGATTTTCGTCATCATTTTTCAGGCCACCAACGGTTCCATCCTCGTCGTTTTCGTGGGCATCTTCTTTCCGCTGCTCACCAACATCGTCTTTGGCGTGCAGAAAATCGAACCCATCCTCATCGACGCCGCCAAAACCTTGGGCGCTTCCGACTGGCAGATTTTCGCCAAAGTCCTCGTCCCCTCGACGATTCCGTACCTCATGAACGGCATCAAGGTCGGCCTGGGCATCGGCTGGATGTGCATCGTCGCCGCCGAACTCTACAACACCACGCTCAGCGGCATCGGCTATTTCGTCAAATTCATGATTGACCACTCTTCGTATGACTACGCCTTCGCGGGCATCATCCTGATTGCCATTCTGGGGCTGCTCACCACCGGCGTAGCCGAATACGTTTCCCGCCTCGTTTCCAGAAGGATGGGCATGGATGTCTGAAGCCGAAATCAAGATTGAAGGTGAAAAATGGGGCAAGCAGCGGCTGCGCGCCGACCGCACCGATGCGCTCTACACCCGCATCCCCAAAGGCGAAACCCTGATGCGCATCGAGCGTCTGCGCGTGGTCTACCGCGCCGACGACAAAGAAACCGTCGCCATTGAAGAATTCACCCTGCCGGTCAAAAAAGGCGAACTCGTCTCCCTCATCGGCCCTTCCGGCTGCGGCAAAACCACGCTTTTGCGCGCCATTGCCGGACTGCTGCAACCCACCTCGGGGCAAATCATGATTGGCGACCAACCATGCCACGGCGCTGGCTCCGACCGTGGCATGGTCTTTCAGGATTTCGCGCTGTTTCCCTGGCGCACGGTCAAGCAAAACGTCGCCTTCGGTCTGGAAATCGCCGGCGTGCCCCGCGCCGAGCGCGAAGAACGCACCCTGCGCTACGTCAAGGCGGTCGGGCTGGAAAAATTCGCCGATGCCCGCATTCACGAACTCTCCGGCGGCATGAAACAGCGCGTCGGCATCGCCCGCGCGCTCGTCATGCACCCGGCCATCACCCTCATGGACGAACCATTCGGCGCGCTGGATGCGCAAACCCGCCACATCATGCAAGACCAGCTCATCGAAATCATCCAGCGCAGCGAACGCACGATTCTTTTCGTCACCCACTCCGTCGACGAAGCCCTCTATCTGAGCGACCGCGTCGTCCTCCTCAGCAGACGCCCTTCCACCATCCACAAAGTCCTCGAACTACCCTGGACGCGCCCCAGAGACCGCACCGCCCCGGAATTCACCCAACTCAAACGCGACATCCACGCCTGGTTGGAAGCACAGAACGTCATGGAAAACTGAGCGGGCGCCCGCACACAGGCTTTCACGGAGCACAACAGGGCGGAAAGGGGCGAAGCAAAAAACAGCCCATCACGTTCACGAGGGTTTTCAGTGCGCCTCGCGCGCCCCCGCTTCGCGCAACAAGCGGATAATTTCCGCGCGCGGCTTGCCGTCGCATTGCGCCGCGTAATCCAGCACGCTGTCGCCTTCTTCGTCGGTGGCGTTGGCATCCATGCCTTGCGCCAGCAAAAAGCGCACCACCTCGGTGCGCCCGTTGAGGGCGGCGAGCATCAGCGCATTCGCGCCGTCCATGTCGCGCAGATGAATTTCCGCGCCTTGCTGCGCCAGATGCTCCACGCAGGCGAGATTGCCGGCGACGGCAGCGGAAAGGAAGGCGCTTTGTTCGGTCTCGTCCAGCGCATTGATGTGCGCGCCGTGCGCAAGCAACAGCGCCAATATATCCACGTCCCCCTTTTCGGCAGCCAGCATCAGCGCCGTGCGCTCGCCGGTCAAACCGCAGGT
>JAFZMK010000239.1 GCA_017553285.1 Rhodocyclaceae bacterium | reverse complement strand
GTGCGCGACGAAGCCGTCGGCCCCGCCGGCCCCACCACTGCCACGCGCATGGACAAATTCACCCGCACCATGCTGGAACAAACCGGCCTCATTGCCATGGTCGGCAAAGCCGAGCGCGGCGCAGAAGCGATTGCCGCCATACGCGACAACCGCTCCGCCTACCTGATGGCCGTCGGCGGCGCTGCCTATCTGGTCTCGCGCGCCATCCGCAGCGCCCGCGTCGCCGCCTTCGCCGACCTGGGCATGGAAGCCATCTACGAATTTGAGGTCGTCGACATGCCCGTGACGGTTGCCGTCGACAGCACCGGTGAGAGCGTGCACCAAACCGGCCCGGAACACTGGCGCATGAAAATCGGCCAGATTCCGGTTGTCGTCAAATAAGCCGCGTGTTCCCAAAAGCAAACGGCAGGCCGCACGCCTGCCGTTTTTTCTGCACCGCTGCGGCAAACCGCCTCACGCCAGACGAAAGCCTGTCCCGCTCATCTTGACTTCGCTCGCAATATAATTACAATCAGCACCAACATAGCGTAGTTAAGGATTTGCCCGTGCGGTTAATATTCGACTGGGACGAAAAAAAGAATGCTTTGAACAAAAAAGCGCACGGAATCTCTTTTGAAGTTGCTGCGCGTGTATTTTACGACCCACTGTGCAAATGTGAGCCGGATATTGCGCACAGCGACAGCGAAGAACGCTTCATCACTGTGGGTTATATCAGCCAACATTCTTGCATCATGGTAGTTCACACAACGCAGGAATTGGATGATGACTGCACCTTAATCAGAATCATCAGCGCCCGAAAGCTGGACAAATCGGAGAGGAAACGCCATGAAAATGACCTATGAAATCGGGAAACTGCCGCCGCTCACCGACGAGCAGAGAAAGGAGATTGCTGCGCTGGATGCCATGCCAGACAGCAAAATTGATTACACAGACATGCCCAGGCTGACAGACGAAGATTTTGCCCGCATGGTCAGCAATCCCTATTACAAGCCCAAAAAGGTGCAGATCACCGCGCGGGTAGATTCCGATGTCGTGGCCTGGCTGAAAAAAGGCGGCAAAGGTTATCAGACGCGGCTCAACAACATCCTGAAAAAACTGATGCTGGACGAAATCAGAAGGAACGTGCACGCCTGATTGCGCCCCCAAACAAAACGGCAGGCCACGCGCCTGCCGTTTTTTTGCACTACTGCGGCAAACCGCCTCACGCCAAGCGGGGATGTTCCTTCATCCACTCACGCAGGGCGTCATTCATCCGCGTCTGCCAGCCTTTGCCGGTGGCGCGGAAGTATTCCAGAATGTCCGCATCAAAACGCATGGACATTGCCACCTTCGTGCGCTCAGCCTTGGGGCGCCCGCGACGAAGTTTCTCCGCAAACGCCCGCAAGCCTTCCTCGCGCGAGATGACCTGATCGCCGCGCATCCATACGCCCTGAGCAATCATCTCATCCGTCCATTCCGGCGCATCGTCTTCGTCCAGTTCCTCAAACTGCGTGGGCGGAAAATCTTCTAAATTCCTCATCGTGCATTCTCCTCATACTGATAATCCGTAGCGCGTCCTCGCGCGGCGTCCATACAACCGTTACAGCATTCCCACGCAGCAAGCCCGCCGTAGCAAAGCGAGGCTCTCCATAATCCTTGCGCGTGTCTTCCTTCGTTATATGTTCGCCCGCGAACACCTCGCGCGCATCTTCGAAATCCAACCCGCGCTCTCGCAACGTTTTTGCGCGTTTGGC
>JAFZMK010000026.1 GCA_017553285.1 Rhodocyclaceae bacterium | reverse complement strand
CGTATCCCGATGTTTGATGGCGCATCGGCGCGCGGAACCAGGTGCACAATGCGGCGCGCAAAACGCCGGAGCGCGAGCGTCTCGCTCGCACAAGAATGCGGGCAAGATGCCCGCGCTCCCGAACGGGCGCAAACTCGCTGCGTCACGGCATCAAACTGCCACCGTCCACGTCGCCGCTGGCGCGAACGTGGGGGGCGATTCACGCCCGCCGCAAGGCCGCCCTAAGGGCGGAGGCGAAAAGACAAAGCGCAGCTTTGGCCGCCGGAGCCGGAAGCCGCTTTAGCGGCGACGTGGAACGATTCATCGCGCCCGCGTCGCATCCGTCGCAATCATCGGTTTTTCCGCCGCCGCCCCGCGCGCCCACTCCCCCAGTCACTTCGTGACAGCCCCCTCCACGAGGGGGCCAAAAGCAAGCCTCCCTCCCAGAGGGAGGTGTCACGGCGAAGCCGTGACGGAGGGAGGGCGCCCTACGGGAGCGCGGGCATCTTGCCCGCATTCTTGTGCGAGCGAGACGCTCGCGCTCCGGCGTTTTGCGCGCCGCATTGTGCACCTGGTTCCGCGCGCCGATGCGCCATCAAACATCGGGATACGGCGCGCCCGGCGGTTGCGGGGCGGTAGGGGCGCGATTTATCGCGCCCAGGACGGCTGTAAATGCGCCGAGGCACACAACAGGGGGCGGGGGCGGCGAAAAATCCGGCTCAGGCGGGCAAAGCTGCGCTTCGCCTTTTCGCCTTCGCCCTCTCTCTGGGAGAGGGCGAAGGCGTCGTGATAAAGTGCGCCCCCTTCCCTGTTTGACCATTTCACCGTTCCTGCCCGCATGGATCTTGCTTTGGTGTTTTCCGCTGTTTTGCTGCTCTCGCTGGCGTGCCAGTGGCTGGCTTGGCGCGTGCAGCAGCCGGCGATTTTGTTGTTGCTGCTGGCGGGTATCGTCATCGGGCCGGTGCTGGACTGGATGCACCCGGATGCGCTGCTGGGCGAGTTGCTGTTTCCGTTCGTCTCGCTGTCGGTCGCCATCATCCTCTTTGAAGGCGCGCTGACCCTGCGCCGCGAAGAAATGGGCGATAACGCGCGGGTCATCCGTCGGCTGGTGTCCAGCGGCATTCTGATCAACTGGGTTGTGGTGAGCCTGGCCGCGTACTGGCTGCTGGATTTGCGCGAACCCATCGCCGCCGTGCTGGGCGCGGTCTCCGTGGTCACCGGGCCGACCGTCATTGCACCGATGCTGCGCACCGTGCGCCCTTCGCGCCCGGTGGCGGCCATCCTGCGCTGGGAAAGCATTTTGATTGACCCGGTGGGCGCGCTGCTGGCGGTGATGGTCTATGAATACGTGCTGGCGTCGCTCTCGGGCGGCGGGCTGGGGCAAACGCTGCTGGTGTTCAGCCAGACGGTGTTGATGGGGCTGTCGCTGGGTTTTCTCGGCGGCTATGGCACGGGCGTGGTGCTGCGCAAGATGTGGCTGCCCGATTACCTGCGCAATTTCAGCGTGCTGGCAATGGTGCTGGCGATGTATGCGGTATCGAACCACTGGTTTCACGATTCCGGCCTGCTGGCAGTGGTGGTGATGGGGCTGGTGATGGCGAACATGGACGGCGTCGATACTTCCAGCGTGCTGGAATTCAAGGAAACCCTCAGCGTCGTGCTGATTTCGATGCTGTTCATCTTGCTCGCCGCCCGGCTGGAGCCGCGCGCGCTGCTGGGGCTGAACAGCATGGCGCTGGTGTTTCTGGCGGTGGTGCTGTGGGTTGCCCGCCCGCTGGGGGTGTGGTTTTCCACCCGCAAATCCCGCCTGCGCTGGCAGGAAAAAGTGATGTTGAGCTGGATGGCACCGCGCGGCATCGTGGCGGCGGCGGTCTCGTCGCTGTTTGCGCTGAAAATGGACCAGCTCGGCATCGAAGGCGCTCAACGGCTGGTGCCGCTGGTGTTTCTGACCATCATCGGCAGCGTGCTGATTCAAAGCCTCACCTCCCGCCCGCTGGCAAAATGGCTGGGCGTGGCAGCACCGCCGGCGACCGGCTTTTTGCTGCTGGGTGCCAACCCGTTTGCCCGCGCGCTGGCGCAGGCGCTGATGCGCCAGGGCGTGCGCGTGCTGCTGGTCGACACCAGTTGGGAAGAAGCGCAAAGCGCGCGCATGGCCGGCATGGAGGTCTATTACGGCAACCCGCTTTCCGAACACGCCGAACAGGCGCTGGATTTGACCGGCATCGCGCATTTTCTGGCCGTCTCGCCCTACCGCCAGATGAATACGCTGGCGGGCTATCACTACATCACCATCTTCGGCGAGAACAATTCCTTCATGCTCTATGAGCCGGTGGAAAGCCGCCGCAGCGATAGCGGCCAGCTCTGGGCGCGGCTGCCCAACCTGTTCGACGGCGCCAGCAGTTACGGGCGGCTGGCGAAGATGATGCAGGCGGGCGCGAGCGTGAAGGAAACCGGGCTGACCGAAGTGTTTTCCTGGGACGAATACTGCGCCCGGCAAGAGACCGGCAGCCTGCCGCTGTTTGCCGTCGACCCCAAGGGGCGCGTGCATCTGTTCAGCGAAAAAGCGCGTTTTCAGCCCGAAGCGGGCTGGCGCGTCATCTCGCTGGTGCAACCCGAGGCGCGCGGCGCGCAAGAATCTTCCCTGCCCGAGTCTTCCCCCCCTTCGCGCCCAAACTGCTAGAATCTCCCGCTGGTCGCATGGAGAAAACGCAGCGACCCGGGCAGACGGGAATGCGGCGCGCCCACGGGCAGTTGGCAACACAGCGTGGGGCGCGCACCAGCAAGCGTGTAGCAGTGTGTATTGATGAAACCTTCTCCGTGACGTGTGTGCAACAAGATTGGGAACGCCAGCCATGACGCAAACCATTGAACAATTCAGCCAGCTTCAGCTTCGTGACGAAATCCTCGCCGCCTTGCGCGAGGTCGGCTATGAAACCCCCTCGCCCATTCAGGCCGCCTGTATCCCGCCGCTGCTGGCAGGCTACGACGTGCTGGGCGAAGCGCAAACCGGCACGGGCAAAACCGCCGCCTTTGCCCTGCCCATTTTGCAAAAGGTCGACCTTGCCCAGCGCCGCCCGCAAGCGCTGGTGCTCACGCCCACGCGCGAACTCAGCCTGCAAGTGGCCGAAGCCTTCCAGCGCTATGCCTCGCACCTGCCCGGTTTTCACGTCCTGCCGCTCTATGGCGGGCAAAGCATGAGCGTGCAGCTTCGCCAGCTCAAACGCGGCGCGCACGTCATCGTCGGCACGCCCGGGCGCATCATGGACCACATCGAGCGCGAAAGTCTGGACCTCTCCGCCCTGCGCACGCTGGTGCTGGATGAAGCCGACGAAATGCTGCGCATGGGCTTTATTGACGACGTGCAATGGATTCTCGAACACACGCCCGACCTGCGCCAGACGGTGCT
>JAFZMK010000238.1 GCA_017553285.1 Rhodocyclaceae bacterium | reverse complement strand
GCGTACCAGCGCGCCGCCTCCGGCGCATTTTCCGTGCCCTTGCGCATGGCGCGGCGCAGATGGCGTGTTTTCCACCAGATCACCGCCCACACCACGCCGCCCGCCACCAGCAAAACAGCGGCAGCGACCACCGACACCAGCGCCAACCCAACCATCACTGCCACGCCGCCCGCAACCGCCAGCGCCCGCGCCAGCCATCCACCGCCTGCGGGTACGCCGTTTGCCGTCAAAAACCGTCTATCCACGCCAGTCTCCTTATTGCCAGTGCCCGAGATTGTACGGGAAGCGCGCCGCTTATCGCTTTGCCCCGGCACCGCGCAAGAGCGCAATCATCTCTTTATCCCGCGCTTCGCGGGCGAGTTTCAGGGCGGTTTTGCCGACGGCGTTGACCGCGCGAAGATTGGCTCTGGCGGCAATCAGGTAGCGCGCGGCATCTTGTGCGCCGCAGCGTGTGGCGAGCATGAGGGCGGTCTCGCCATTGGCCGCAGCGTTCACATTGACCCCCGCTTCCAGCAAACAACGGAGGGCTTCCACGCAGCCGCCTTGCGCAGCGTGTTGCAGCACGCTCCAGCCTTCTTTGTTGGCGGCGTGAACATTGGCGCCGGCGGCAATCAGTTCGCGTGCGGCTTGTACGTTCCATTTCGTCGTCTGCGTCAATGGGGGTGCCGGTGGCGAACATCAGCGCCGTCCAGCCCCCTTCGTCTGCGGCATCCACTTGCGCACCGGCATCCAGCAGACGGCGCAGGAGGGCGGCGCAACCGGCCTCTGCCGCCAACGTGAGGGCGGTGCTGCCTTCATCGTCTCGGGCGTGCACATCGGCACCGGCGGCAAGCAACACGGCCAGCGCATCCTCATGACCGTTGACTGCGGCAACCATGAGCGCTGTTCTGCCATACGCATTGGCCGTGTTCGCCTGCGCACCTGCCGCCAGCATGGCGCGCAGGATGGCGGTGTTGCCGCCGGCTGCCGCTGCCATCAGCGGCGTGTTGCCGTCTTTGTCTGCGTGGTGGATGTCTGCGCCTGCTTCCATGAGACGGTGAAAGACCGCTTCATGCCCGTTTCCGGTGGCGCACACAAGGGCGCTGTCGCCGTTTTCATTGACCGCATGAATATCCGCACCGGCAGCCAGGAGCGCCTGCACGGCTTGCTCGTGCCCGTTTTCGGCAGCGAGCATGAGTGCGGTGGTGCCTTTCGGTGTGAAAGAGAGGGCAAGCTGGAAATTTTCTTCCAGCCCTTGCAGAACCTCGGCGGGAATCAGCCCTGCTTCAATGGCGTCTGTGCCCTGTTCGAGCAAGGCAGAAAGGAGTTGCGCTGCGTGTTCATATTCTTGCTGCCCCTTGCCGTGAAACGTTTTCTCGCCCTCGCTGCAGGCGTTGACATCCGCGCCGGCGGCAATCAGCCGTTTGATTTTCTTGACATCGCCGTTTTTGGCGGCTTCGCGTAGTTGTTCGTTGCGGTTTGCCATGCGGGTTTCCTCGGGTTGAACATGCGGGCACTATCGTGTAGCAAATTCGCGTGGATAACAAGCCGCCCCCCGTTGCGATAGGCGTTAGCCCTTTCTCCACGTGGTGCCTTGCGGGCTGTCTTCCAGAATGATGCCCTCATTGAGCAGTTCGGCGCGGATGGCGTCGGCGCGGGCGAAGTCGCGTGCTTTTTTGGCGGCGGCGCGCTCGGCAATGCGCGCTTCGATGCGGGCGGCTTCTGGCGTGTCTTCGCCGCCTTGCAGGAAGGCGGCGGGGTCGCGTTCGAGAAAGCCGAGAATGCCCGCCAGACGGCGCAGCAAGGCGGCGGTGGCGGGGTTGCGTTCGCGGTTGGCTTCGTTGGCCAGTTCAAAGAGTACGGCGATGGCTTCGGGGGTGTTGAAGTCGTCATCCATGGCGGCGCGAAAACGCGCGGCGGCAGGGTGGTGCCAGTCGATGTCCGGCGCGCAATCGGCGGCGGGCGGTACGTTTTTCAGCGCCGTATACAGACGCGCAAGCGCGGCGCGGGCGTCTTCTAGGTGGGCGTCGGAATAGTTGAGTTCGCTGCGGTAGTGGGCGCGCAGGACGAAAAAGCGCACGACTTCGGCGTCAAAACTTTTCAGCACGTCGCGGATGGTGAAAAAGTTGCCCAGCGATTTGGACATTTTTTCGTCATTGACGCGCACAAAGCCGTTGTGCATCCAGTAGCGGACGAATTCGCAGCCGTGCGCGCCTTCGGACTGCGCAATTTCGTTCTCATGGTGGGGAAATTGCAAATCCATGCCGCCGCCGTGAATGTCGAAGGTCTCGCCCAGCAGGGCGTGGCTCATTGCGGAACATTCGATATGCCAGCCGGGACGCCCTTCGCCCCAGCGCGAAGACCAGCGGGCTTCGGCGGGTTCGTCTGCCTTGGCGCTTTTCCACAGCACAAAATCTAGCGGGTCGCGCTTGCCTTCGTCCACGCCAACGCGCTCGCCAGCGCGCAGTTCGTCGAGCGATTTGCCCGACAGTTTGCCGTAGCCCGGAAAACTGCGCACGGCATAGCAGACGTCGCCTGAGGCGGCTTGATACGCCAGCCCTTTGTCTGCCAGCTTGCCGATGATGCTTTGCATGGCGGGGATGTGTTCGGTGGCGCGCGGTTCAAAATCGGGCGGCAAAATGCCCAGCGCGGCGGTGTCTTCGTGCATGGCGGCGATGAAGCGGTCGGTGAGCGCGCGCAGGCTCTCGCCGTTTTCGCCAGCGCGGCGGATGATTTTGTCGTCAATATCGGTGATGTTGCGCACGTAGGTGAGCTGGTAGCCGCTGGCGCGCAGCCAGCGGGCGACCATGTCGAAGACCAGCATCATGCGGGCGTGGCCGAGGTGGCAGTAGTCATAGACCGTCATGCCGCAAACGTACATGCGCACCTTGCCGGCTTCGCGCGGGGTGAAGGGTTCTTTCTTTCGGGTCAGGGTGTTGTAGAGCGAGAGCATGGGCGGGCCTTGCAGAAATTTGGGGGTGTGCGCGGCGCCGTGTTATGCTCTGCGCATTTTTTGATGCCGTCCGCAGCCGGGCGATTCTAGCACGCCCGCCCGCCTTGCCCACGGCCTGAACCCGCGAGGAATTGCCGTATGAAAAGCCGTTTTCTCATCGCCCTTGGCCTGTCGCTGTGCTGTCTGGGGCTGGCCGCATCCGCCCAGGCGGAAGAACGGGTGGAGATGATTACTTCGGAAGGTCGCATCGTGCTCTCGCTCAATGATGCCAAGGCGCCGGTGAGCACGAAAAACTTTCTCGAATACGTGCGCGCCGGTTTTTATGACGGCACGGTGTTTCACCGCGTCATTGCCGGTTTCATGATTCAGGGCGGCGGTTTTACTGACGATCTGGAACAAAAAACCACCCGCGACCCGATTCGCAACGAGGCGAAAAATGGTCTGAAAAACAAGGTCGGCACGATTGCCATGGCGCGTGCCAGCGACCCGCACTCGGCCTCGTCGCAGTTTTTCATCAACGTGGAAAATAACGACTTTCTCGACCATCCCGGTCAGGATGGCTGGGGCTACGCGGTCTTTGGCAAAGTGGTCGAAGGCATGGACGTAGTCAACAAAATCGCCGGCGTGCGCACCGGGCGCCGCGCGGGCATGGATGATGTGCCGCTGGAAGCCGTCGTCATCAAAAAAGTGCAGGTTCTGGAAAAACCGAAGGCGCAAGGCGATGCCGCCGCCGCCAAGGCGCAAGAGCCTGCCAAGACGCAAGAGCCTGCCAAGGCCGCCGCCGCCGACAAGAGCAGCCAGACCAAGAAAGCCGCCACGACCAGCAAGAAAACCAGCACAACCAGCAAGAGCAGCAAAACCAGCAAGACCAAGAAGAGCAGCAAAAAGACCAGCAAGTCCAAAAGCACTGCCAAGAACAAGAAAAAAACCACCAAAAAATAAGCCTCTCCCCATCTGAACCCTTCGCCACGCCTTGTTTATACGAAAGGAAGATTTGACATGCCCCAGGTAATCCTGCACACCAACCACGGCGCCATCACGCTGGCGCTGGACGCCGAAAAAGCACCGCAAACGGTGGAAAATTTCCTCGCCTACGTGAAAAGCGGTCACTATGACGGCACGATTTTTCACCGCGTCATCCGCAACTTCATGATTCAGGGCGGCGGTTTTGAGCCGGGCATGAAGCAAAAAGCCACCAATGAACCCATCCAGAACGAAGCCAAAAACGGCCTGAAAAACGCCCGTGGCAGCATTGCCATGGCGCGCACCAACGACCCGCACTCTGCCACGGCGCAGTTTTTCATCAACGTGGTCGATAACGATTTTCTCGACTACCCGGGTCAGGACGGCTGGGGCTATTGCGTTTTTGGCAACGTCACCGACGGCATGGACGCGGTCGATGCCATCGTGCAGGTCAAAACCGGCAACAGCGGCTTTCATCAGGACGTGCCGGTAGAAGACGTGCTCATCGAGCGCGTGAGCATCGTCGAATAAACCGCCTGCCGGATGCCAGACAACGTTCCCATGTCGCGCACGCTGTTTATTTCCGACCTGCATCTGAGCGCAGAACGCCCCGAGACCACCCGCGCCCTGCGCGCCTTGCTCGATAGCCAGGGCGCGCAGTGTGATGCGCTCTACATCCTTGGCGACCTGTTCGAATACTGGCTGGGCGACGACATGCTCGATGCCGACCCGCACGCGCGCGAAGTGGCAGACGCGCTGGCCGCCTTCGCCCGCGATTGCGCCCCCGTCACGCTGCTGCCCGGCAACCGCGATTTTTTGCTTGGCGAACGTTTCGCCAGCGAGGCGGGCGTGCGGTTGGTGACGCAAGAGGCCGTGCGCATCGACGTGCACGCCCAGCCCGTGCTGCTTGCGCATGGGGATGCGCTGTGCACCGATGATCTTGCCTATCAGCAATTTCGCCGTCAGGTGCGCGATGCCGAATGGCGCGCGCAGTTTCTCGCCGCCCCGCTTGCATTGCGCACGCAGCAGGCGCAAGAGGCGCGCCGTCAAAGCGGCGAGCACAAATACCAGAGTGCCGCCGACATCATGGACGTCAACCGGGAAGCCGTCGCCGAGTTGCTGCGCGAACAAAACTTCCCGCCGCTGTTCATCCACGGTCACACCCACCGCCCCGCGCACCACACGCACCACATCGAAGGGCACATCTGCCACCGCTGGGTGCTCGCCGCCTGGGACGACGCACGCGCCCACGCCATCGTGCTGGAAGACGGCGAAGTGCGCAGCATCTGAACGCGCGCCGCGCAGCGTTTTTTGAATCTGCGCGGAAAATTTGCGTACTGCCAAATCGTGCAGAATCGCCTCTGCCCGCTTGTCCGCTTCAGGAGGAACGATGTTGTTGCCCGCTTTGCCCCCAAGGCGTTTTCTGGCTGCCGCGCTGGTCTTGGCGCTTACGTTTGCTGGCGCGCCGGTGTTTGCCCGGGAAAAAACCATGTACATGCAGGTTGCCGACAAGGAATTTGAACTGATTCTTGCCAACACCCAAGCCGCGCGCGCCTTTGCCGCCTTGCTGCCGCTTGAGCTGGAAATGGCGGAACTCAACGGCAACGAAAAGTACGCCCAACTGCCGCAATCGTTGCCCACCAACGCCCACCCGCCCGGACGCATCGAAGCGGGCGACGTCATGCTCTACGGCGCCGACACCGTCGTCGTGTTCTACGAAAGTTTCCGCACCGGCTACCGCTACACGCGCATTGGCCGCCTGCGCGAAGCGCCCACGCTGGCACAAACGCTGGGGCGCGGCAGTGTGACCGTGCGCTTTGCCGCGCAGCCGCAGACGGCGGGAGAATAGGGCGGCGACAGGGGCGGTTTTGCAAGCGCGCATCCCTGCTATCTGCGAATCAAGCCGCAGCAGCAATCGCTGGTGCAGAAGGTTTCATCATTCAGGGGCGCGGCGGCAGGAGTTGGGCGAGGACGGTGCTGGCGGCTTCGGCGGTGTTTTGGCGCAGGCTGTGGTGCAGGGCGGTGAAGCGCTGCGCCAGTTCTGCGCAGGCTTCGGGGTGATCCAGCCAGTGGGCGAGGGCGTCGGCGAGTTTGTCGGCGCGAAAATCGTCTTGCAGCAGTTCGGGCACCAGCGTTTCGCGCGCAAGGATGTTGGGCAGCCCCACCCAGGGCAAATACAGCAGGCGCTTGTAGAGGCGTGCCATGAGCGCGCCGACGCGGTAGCAAATGACCATCGGGCGCTTGCACAGGGCGGCTTCGAGGCTGGCGGTGCCGCTGGCGAGCGCGATGACGTCGGCGGCTTGCATGACGCGGTGCGATTGGCCGCACAGGATGGTCAGCGGCAGGTCTTCGGCGTGCGCTTCGATGACTAGTTGGCGGAAGATTTGCTGCGTGGCTTCGGTGGCGAGCGGGACGATAAAGCGCACGTCGGCGCGGCGCTGGGCGAGCAGGCGGGCGGCGGCAAGATAGGTGGGGGCGAGCGCGCGCACTTCGGCTTCCCGGCTGCCGGGCAGGAGGGCGACGAGGGGGGCGTGTGCGTCCAGCTTCAGGGCGGCGCGGGCGGCGGCGCGGTCGGGTTCGAGGGGAAAGGCGTCTGCCAGTGGGTGACCAACGTAGGTGGCGGGGATGCCGGCGCGTTGGTAGATTTCGGGTTCGCAGGGGAACAGACAAAGAATGTGCGAGACGGCGGCACCGATTTTTTTGATGCGCCCGCCACGCCACGCCCAGATGGAGGGGCTGACGAAATGCACGGTGGGAATACCGGCGGCTTTCAGGCGGGTTTCCAGCGCGAGGTTGAAGTCGGGCGCGTCGATGCCGATGAACAGGTCGGGCGGCGCGGCCAGCAGGCTTTGCCGCAGGCGGGCGCGAATGGCGAGAATTTCGGGGGCGTGACGCAGGGCGTCGACAAAGCCGTTGACGGCGAGCGCTTCAAACGGGTGCAGG
>JAFZMK010000237.1 GCA_017553285.1 Rhodocyclaceae bacterium | reverse complement strand
GCAAATCGCCTTTCTGGAAGCGGGCGAAGTGATTGACGCCATCGTCGCGCAAGCGCGATTGTTAAGCGACGAAGCCCGCCGCCTGGCACGCATCGGTCTGGCAAACTATTTCGCTGGCGCGCTGATTCTTCCCTACGGCCAGTTTCTGGAACAGGCAGAACTGCTGCGCTACGACATTGAACTGCTGGGGCGCGCCTTTGGCGTCGAATTTGAAACCACCTGCCACCGTCTCTCCACCCTGCAACGCCCGGCAGCGCGCGGCGTACCCTTCTTTTTCGTGCGCGTCGACCGCGCCGGCAACATCTCCAAGCGCCAGTCCGCCACCGATTTTCACTTCTCGCGCATCGGCGGCACCTGTCCCTTGTGGAACGTCTATGAAGCCTTCGCGCAGCCCGGGCGCGTGCTCACCCAACTGGCAGCCATGCCCGACGAGCGCGCCTATTTATGGATTGCTCGCAGCGTCTCGCGCGGCTACGGCGGCTTTGGCGCCGCGCGCAAAACCTTCTCCATTGGACTAGGCTGCGACGTGTGCCACGCTGAGCGGCTGGTCTACAGCAAAGGCTTGAACCTCAAAGACCGCGAAGGCTTCACCCCCATCGGCGCCGGCTGCAAAGTCTGCCCCCGCGCCAACTGCCCGCAGCGCGCCTTTCCCACCATCGGCAAGGCGCTGGTCATCGACGAAAATCAAGCAAGATTTGCGCCGTATCCGGTCAACTGACCACAGGGCAGGGCGGCGAAGCGCGGCGGGGAAGGGCGCATGTATCGCGATGCGCAAATGCGGCGTTCTTAAAAACCTCTCCTTCCCGCCTCCCAGCCTTCGCTGGTCAGATGCACGTTGAGACCAAGCTCCTTGTCGCCCTCAATCGTTTTCTTGATGCTCGGAAACGCCTCTTGCACCTCAGGGTTTTTCGCCCATTCGGCAAGGTTTTCAATCTTGAAGGTGTAGGTGACGTGCGTTTCCTGCCAGTCGCCGAGCTTCATCGGCGCATCCCACTTCACCACCTTGTCCAGCACGCGCTTGCCCCAACACAAATCCGTGAGCGTGCCGCCCATCATTTTTTCCCTTTCCTGCGCAAACGGCTTGCCCGCATCGGTCAAGTGGTAGCGACGAACTTGGATTTTCTCGATTTTCTTGTTTCTACCAAAATGCCAGACATTTTCCCGTTCCACCTCGGCATCTTCGCCCTTGACCAGACCAATCTTTTCCAGCACCGCCATCTGTTGCTCTTCGGTTTTCTTTGAAAAACCGTCCGGAATCAGTGGAAAGCCCGTCGTATCCAGACAAAGCGGGTCTTTCTGTTCCAGATATTGCCTGACCGCCGCGCCAAAATTCTTCGCATTCGCATCGGTCTTGCTGCCGCAGGCGGAAAGGGTGGCGGCAGCCGCCGCAGCGAGGGTGAGAGTAAAAATTTTCTTCATGTGTCTATCCTGAGGATAAGGGGATAAAAACCGCCCGGCACGCAGCCGGGCAGGGCTGGATGTTGCGATGGGGGCAGGGGAGGGCAAGTGCAGCATCACGCCCCACCCTGCGCTACAAAGTCAATAGAACGTGGCGCTTTCTATGATGAAAGTTGTCCGGAGGTAGCCGATGTTCCCGATATAAGTAAGTGGAATATTGAGCGCCTCACCCATATCCGCAGGGAAGTCTATAAGATTTATGTAGGAAGGAAAATCAATTGGTCGGTCGCCATTTCCATTGCGTCGCCAGTAATTTGCGTCGTATTTTCCGTTATACAGCCAGAAAATCGCGGTAGGCGCGCCAAAAGCATAACGCAGACTGGCATGTAATTCCTTTTCATACATAAAGCTACGATCGCCGCTCAAACGAGGCTTCGTATTGCTGGTATTTCTATAAGACGGCAGCCAAACACTATCTGGTTTTTTTGGAACGTATGTATAGGAATTTCCGGCGACCGTCATCCGCAATCCGTCCGTGCCCATGAACTCAATTTCGCATGAACGGCCATCGTCATTGCCCAGTTTGCCGCGAAATACGCCGCGCAGACAGTTAATGTCGTCCAGATGATATTTTTGAAGCCCCGAAATCAGGGCGCAGCGATCCGCGATGGTTTTGTATTCCTTCCAGTCTTCCGCAGTGTCCGGCACGGGATTGGCAGGGGCGTTACCCGGGTCTCCGCCCGAAGTATCCGGCGCATCCGGCTTCGTGACGGAATTGTCCGGGCGGCTGTTGTCGTTGCTGCCTTCCTCCTCACCGCCGCAGGCGGCAAGCATCATGGCCGTGGCGAGGCACAGGGCAAGTGTTTTTTTGTTTTGCATCATGGTGGTTTTCCTCAAAAAAGTTTTCGCCGATCAGCGCCGTCTGGCGCGAACGATGCGGAAGAGGCTCGGCAGCAGGAGCACCAGCAGGGCGGTGACGGTGCCTGCACTGGCGGCGGTCAGAAATTCCTCGCTGGTGACGGAAACAATGCCGAAATTGACCCATTTCACGATGCCCCAAGGTACGTAAACCGGGCCGAACAGGTGGCCGCCGAACAGAGCCGCCAGGCCGTGAGAGCCGATGCCGATTACCTCGGTGGCCACCCAAAGACCGAGCAAAACCGCGAGCGCAAACAGCCCCAGCAGTTTTGCCAGATTGACGCGGCGGGCGACGGGCGCTTGTGTCGTTTGTTCCATGTAACTTCTCCTTGCTGCCGGAAATGCGTGCTCAGGAAGTTGCGACCGCGCCCGCGAAGCCAAACAAAGCCCACAGGGAGGGCGAAGTGATGATGCCAATCAAGACAAGCACCCAGGCCAGCACATTGACGCCGATGCTTTTCGCGTTTTTGTGTTTCACCGCGCTAATCGTGCCGATCAAGGCGACAATCGCCGCCAGCGGTACAAACACCAGACCCAGAAACAAAATCCCCAACACCGCCAGCACGCAGGCAATGATGCCCGCCATCATGCCCGGGTTACCGGCATTGACCACAACCACGGTTTGTTGCTCCGACATATTTTTCTCCTGTCAAATGATGAACATACGCGCCCGACGCCAGCCAGCCAGCAGCACAGACCGCCACAACCGACCACCGGACACGGGCGGCGAAAGTACCATAATTGGCATTATGTAAACTAAGAAAAACAGGTGGCGGTAGATGCCGGAAGCTGCTGCACGCTGGATAACTTCTTGTTGGGCAGCGGTTTGGCTCGCGCACAGGCGCTCTGCCCTTGCCGTTTGTTGTGGTGCGCTTAG
>JAFZMK010000236.1 GCA_017553285.1 Rhodocyclaceae bacterium | reverse complement strand
CGCTGGGTGCAGGGGCGGCAGGCGGGCACCTCGTTTACTACGCCCGCCGCCGCAGCGGACGGGGCGCAGCAGGGCGGGCGCGCCAGCGCCGAGACGCGCATCTGGTTCAACAGCGCGCAGGAAAGCCAGCACTTCCTCGTGCCCGGCGTCACAGCGCTCATCATGACGCTCATCGGTGCGCTGCTCACGGCGCTGGTGGTGGCGCGCGAGTGGGAGCGCGGCACTTTTGAGGCGCTGGCCGCCACCCCCGCGCGCCGCGCCGAAATCCTCGCGGGCAAGACGCTGCCCTACCTCGCCCTTGGCATGGCGGGGCTGGCGCTCTGTTTGGCGGCGGCAGCGTGGGTGTTTGAGGTGCCCATGCGCGGCCCGCTCGCGCTTATCGTGGCGGCCTCAACGCTTTATCTGTTCGTGGCGCTGGGGATTGGGCTGCTGATTTCGGCAGCGGTGAAAAGCCAGTTTCTCGCCAGCCAGATAGTGCTCATCGTCAGCTTTTTGCCCACGGTCATGCTTTCTGGCTTCATCTTTGATTTGAAAAGCGCGCCGAAAGCAGCCTACATTCTGGCGCACCTCTTTCCTTCCACCTGGTACGTGGAGCTGCTGCAAACGCTGTTCCTCGCGGGCAATGTGCCCGCACTGGTGGTGCGCGACATGCTGGTGCTCGCCGCCTTTGCCGTGCTCATGCTCACGCTTGCCGGCGCGAACATCAAAAAATCGCTGGAATAAACGAAGGTGCGGGCGATGCGGGAATTTATCTTTGGCGTGATGGCGCTGCTGCGCAAGGAACTGCTGATGATTTTGAAGGATGCGCGCGCGCGCATTATCCTTGTGGCGCCAATCATTGTGCAGACCATCATTTTCGGGCACGTCGCCACCTTTGATTTGAACCTGGTGGAATATGCGCTGCTCGACGATGACCACAGCCACGCTTCGCGCCAGTTGGCGCGGCAGTTTGACGGCGCGCCCATCTTCCGGCGCACGCGCACGCTGGCCAGCGCCGCCGAGATTGCCCCCACGCTCGACAACAAGCGCGCGCTGCTGGTGCTGCACATCGGCGCGGGGTTTGAGCGCCAGCTCAACCTGGGGCAAAGCGCGCCGGTGCAGGTGCTCATTGACGGGCGCAACAGCAATGTGGCCGCCGCCGCCTCGGGCTACGCCAACGCCCTGGTGGAAGCCTTCAACAGCGCGCGTACCCGCGAGCGGGGCGGCAGCAGCGCCGGCGCTGCGAACACCATTGAGGTGAGCGCGCGCGCCTGGTTCAACCCCAACATGGAAACGCGCTGGGGCATTCTCTCGGCGCTCGTCACCATGCTGGGCGCCATACAGGTGATGGTGCTGGCTGGCCAGAGCGTGGCGCGCGAGCGGGAGCAGGGCACCTTTGACCAGCTTCTGGTCACGCCCCTTGGCCCCACCGCCATCATGCTTGGCAAGGCGCTGCCGCCCGTGCTGGTGGGGCTGCTGCAGTCGTCCATCGTGCTGGCCGTGGCGCGCGGCGTGTTCCACATCCCGTTTGCCGGCTCAGTGCTGCTGCTGTATGCGGCGCTGCTGCTGTTCAACTTTGCGCTGGTGGGCGTGGGGCTGTGCGTCTCGGCGCTCACCTCCACCATGCAGCAGGCCATGCTCTACAGCTTCACCCTGCTTATGCCCATGATTCTGCTGTCGGGCTTTGTGACGCCGCTGCGCTCCATGCCGCCCGCGCTGCAGTGGGCCACGCTGCTCAACCCCGCGCGCTATGGCGTGGATTTCAGCCGCCGCATCTATCTGGAAGGCGCAGGGCTGGCAGACATCGCCCACGACCTCTGGCCGCTGGCGCTGATTGCCATCGTGACCCTCGGAGCCGCCAGCCGCCTGTTCCGCAGCCGGCTGTGACGGGGAAGGGTGAATACTCTCTTGTATTGAATACGCTTGCCGGCTTGATAAGCCGGCAATGATGTATTGATATTGATAGTATCTGAATACTCAATAGAAGAGTGTCTGCTTGCCGGCTTTATACGCCGGCGACCATGCAATACCCATTGGTTTTGCTGCCTTGGCAGGCTGCTGCAAAACAAACCTGTCAAGGCTGCAACGCTGGCGGTAAAGAGTGATTGCGGCATACTTCCCGAAATACATAAGATGAAAGCACTCAGGATGGAAGTGCTGTCCATAGCATGAAAATCACCTGAGCCGCGCCCGTCTTTTCCGCACAGGAGTCCGCCCATGACCACGCCCACCCTGCCCGCTGGCCTCATTGACGCCTTCGCGCGCGCGCGCCGCATCCTGTTCATCACCGGCGCGGGCATTTCCGCCGATTCGGGGCTGCCGACCTACCGGGGATTCGGCGGCCTCTACGACGGCAAACCCACCGAAGAAGGCTTGCCGATTGAAGAAGTGCTCTCCGGCCACATGCTCGCGCAGCGCCCGCAGCTTACCTGGAAATACCTGCTGCAAATCGAACAGGGCTGCCGCAACGCGCAGCCCAACCCCGCCCACCTCGCGCTGGCGGAAATTGAGCGCCGCCGCCCGTCCGGTGCGGTGTGCGTGCTGACGCAAAACATCGACGGTCTGCACCGCATGGCGGGTACGCAAAACCTCATCGAAATCCACGGCGACCTGCATCGCTTGCTGTGCACCCGCTGCGGCCACCAGCAGACGGTGGCCAACTACGCCGCACTCTCCGCCCTGCCGCCGCCCTGCCCCGAATGCGAACCAGGCTGGCTGCGTCCGGAAGTGGTGTTTTTCGGGGAAATGCTGCCCGTGGATGCCTTGAGCCGCCTGCAAGCAGCCATGGCGCATCCCGAACTGGATCTCGTCGTCTCCATCGGTACCACCAGCGTCTTCCCCTACATCGTCGAACCCGTCGCCCACGCCATCCGCCACGGCATCACCAGCGTCGAAATCAACCCCGGTGAGACCACCATCAGCCCACACGTCTCCCACGCCATCAAAGAACGCGCCGCTCCCACACTGCAAGCAATCCTCGCCGCAATGCCGCTAGGCGAATGATTCGTTTCCGGACGCTGTCTGGAAAATCTTGCCCCACCCAAAAGCCCGCACCTACCCGCTTTGCGATGGCGCGCCCCTGGCTCATCTTGAAAAAATCAATACACGACGGACACTTCCCCGCCGCTGCGGATGCTTGCTGAAACCGACATTCGTTTGTAAAATGCAGTTGTAGAACACATTATACAAACGATAATTTGTGGTGTTAGCTCCATGAAACGAACGATCTGCCAAGAATTCGCGCACTGGGCAACGCGGTCTAACCGCAAACCGCTGCTCTTGTTCGGCGCACGCCAAGTCGGCAAGACCTGGGCCATGAGCGAATTCGGCAAACGCGCCTTCGCGCACGTTGTACGCTACGACCTTGCCTCAGACGCCTGGGCACGCCAGCTCTTCGCCCCGGATCTTGATGCGCGCAGAATCATCGGAGACATCGAAATCAAAGAAGGGCGGCATATCGACCCCGCCACAACCCTCATCATCTTCGACGAAATACAAGAAGAACCGCGCGCTCTCACCGCGCTCAAGTATTTTTGCGAAGACGCCCGCGAATATCCCCTCATGGCAGCCGGCTCGTATCTGGGGATTACCCATCACGAAGGCTCCACTTTTCCCGTGGGGAAAATCGACACGCTCACCTTGCGCCCCATGACCTTCGAAGAATTCCTGCTGGCCATGGGCGATGGTCTCATCGCCGAGGCGCTTGCCGCAGGCGAGCTTGCCAGACTGGAACGCGCAACCGGCAAGCGTCTGACCGAGCGGCTGCGCCAATACTTCGTGGTAGGCGGAATGCCGGAAGCGGTCGCGGTGTTTGCCGACTCGCAAGACTATCGTCTCGTGCGGCGTATTCAACATGCCATCCTCTCCGCATACGATGGCGACTTCAGCAAACATGCGCCCTTGCGTATCGTCGAGCGAATGAGACTGGCATGGAATTCCCTTCCCGCGCAGCTTGCACGGGAAAACCGCAAATTCGTCTATGGCGCAGCGCGCGCGGGCGCGCGTGCCAAGGATTTTGAGGAAAGCATCCAGTGGTTGCGTGATTACGGCGTCGTCAACAAGGTTTCACGCGCAAGCGCGCTGCGCCAGCCGCTTAAAGCGTATGAAGACCTGTCTGCATTCAAACTGTTCGCGCTCGATGTCGGGCTGCTCTCAGCCATGAGCGGCCTGATGCCCGAGGCGGTTATTGAAGGCGCAAAAGTATTCACCGAATTCAAGGGCGCGTTGACAGAGCAATACGTCGCGCAGGAACT
>JAFZMK010000235.1 GCA_017553285.1 Rhodocyclaceae bacterium | reverse complement strand
CTGGCTGGCGGTGGGCGCGGCGGTGCTGGTGTTGTTCTGGCTGCTTGCGCCGATGCTGATGCCGTTTGTGGTGGCGGCGGTGCTGGCCTATGTTTGCGACCCGCTGGTGCGCCGCCTGCAAGCGCACCGCGTGCCGCGCGCACTGGCGGCGCTGCTGGTGGTGCTTGGGCTGGGCGCGGTGTTGCTGCTGGCCGTGGCGGTGCTGGTGCCGATGTTTTACCGCGAGGCGCTGGCGCTGGTGGGGCGCTTGCCCGACTGGCTGGAACGCATCAACACCCGCCTCATTCCGTGGCTGGCTGGCTGGCTGGGTACGCCGGCGGATTTTCAGTTGGACCTGGATTTTCTGCGCGGCGCGCTGCTGCGTTACCGCGAAAGTCTCGCCGGAGTCGCGGGCGTGCTGTGGGCGGGCGCGCAGCAGGGCGGTACGGCGATTGCGGGTTTTCTTGCCGCGCTGGTGCTGATTCCGGTGGTGATGTTTTACGTGCTGCTGCAATGGCCGCATCTGCTGGCGGGCGTGCAAGAGCTGGTGCCGCGTCCGGCGCTGGCGCGCACGCGCAAGCTGGCGCGCGAAATCGATGCCGTGCTCTCGGAATTTCTGCGCGGCCAGCTCTCGGTGATGGGCTTGCTTGCGCTCTGGTACAGCCTCGGCCTGTGGCTGGCGGGCGTGCAGTTTGCGTTGCCAGTGGGCTTGCTCACCGGGCTGCTGAGTTTTATTCCGTTCGTCGGTTTTGGCGGCGGTCTGCTGCTGGCGCTGATGGCGGCACTGATGCAGGGCGCGGGATGGTCACCACTCATCGGTGTGGGCGTGGTCTATGGCGTCGGGCAGGTGTTGGAAAGCTATGTGCTCACGCCCTGGTTGGTGGGCGAACGTGTGGGGCTGCATCCGCTGGCGGTGATTTTTGCGTTGATGGCCTTTGGTGAGCTGTTTGGCTTCGTCGGGATGCTGGTGGCGCTGCCGGTGAGCGCGGCGCTACTCGTCGGCCTGCGCGAACTGCGCGCCGAATGGCTGACCAGCGCAGTGTATTGCGGCGATGCGCCGCAGGAGCAAACCCCGCCATGCGCCAACTGACGCTGGACCTCTCACCGCCAAGCGAGGCGACGTTCGACAATTTCATTGTCGGCGCCAACGCGCAGGCGCTGGCCGCGCTGCGCGCGCATGTTGCCCTTGCGCCTTCGGCGCTGCCGCACGGCTGTTACCTGTGGGGCGAGGCCGCCTGCGGGCGCACGCATTTGCTCACCGCAGCCGTTGCCGCTGCGCAGCAAAACGGGCGCGGCGGCCTGTATCTTGCCGCGTCGCAAATCGGCGAAGCACCGCTGCCGACCGCACCGGGGCTGCTGGCGGTCGATGACATTCATTTGCTGCCGGATGCGGCGCAGGTCACGCTGTTTGACGCTTACAACCGCGCCCGCGAACACGGTCAGCGCCTGCTGCTGGCGGGGGATGCGCCGCCGCTTGCCCTGGCGCTGCGCGAAGAGCTGCGCACGCGCGTCGGGCAATGTCTGGTGTTTGCGCTGCACCCGCTGCGCAACGAAGACCGCGTGCAGCTCCTCGCACAACTGGCGCGCGAACGCGGCTTTACGCTGGAAGAAGCCCACCTGCGCGCCATCCTCACCCACGCCGCCCGCGACCTGCCCAGCCTGATCGCCTTCCT
>JAFZMK010000234.1 GCA_017553285.1 Rhodocyclaceae bacterium | reverse complement strand
TGGGCGAGGTATTCAACGGCGGCGCGGGCGGCGGCGGCTTTCCGTTCGTTCTGGTTCATGGCGGGAACAGGCAGGGTTGGCGGGGATGGGATGGTTTTCAAACGGGTTCGGCGGCGAGTTCGTCCAGCAGGGCGTCAATGGCGGTCTCGCACAGGTCGATGACGCGCGCAAAGGCGGCGGCGTCGGCGTAATACGGGTCGGGAATGTCCTGTTGCGCGGGCTGTGGGCGAATGTAGCTCATCAGCAGGCGGATTTTCGGGTGCAGTTCGGGCGGGGCGAGGCGGCGCAAGTGCTGCAAATGGCCGCTGTCAAGGGCGAGCACGAGCTGCGCGCGGGCGATGTCATCGACGCTGCATTGGCTGGCGGTCAGTCCGTCCAGACGGTAGCCACGGGCGCGCGCGGCGCGGCAGGCGCGCGCGTCGGGCGGCTCGCCAATGTGATAGCCGTGCGTGCCGGCAGAGGCGGCTTGAAAACGCGCGGCAAGACCGCGTTCGGCAATGCGCTGGCGGGCGATGGCTTCGGCGGTGGGCGAGCGGCAGATGTTGCCCGTGCAGACAAACAGCAAGGTGGCGGGTTGGGCGCTGGCGTGCATGATTTATTGCCCCCGCATGAAAAATTGGTCGAGTTCTTGCAGGCTGAATTGCCGCCAGGTGGGGCGACCGTGGTTGCATTGGTCGACCCGTTCGGTTTGCTCCATGTCGCGCAGCAGGGCGTTCATTTCGGGCAGCGTGAGCAGGCGGTTGGCGCGCACTGCGCCGTGGCACGCCATGGTGGCGAGGATTTCGTTGCGGCGGGTTTCCAGTACGTCGCTTTGCGGGAATTCTTCCAGATCGGCGAGCAGGGCGCGCAGCAAGGTGTCGAGTGGGGCGCGGGCGAGCAGGGCGGGGGCGCTGTCGAGCACGAGCAGGTCGGGTTCGCGCACTTGATGCGCAAAGCCAAGCGCATTGAGCGTGTCGCCGTGGGCGCGGGCGGTCGCCAGTTCGCGCGCGGAAAGCCGCAGCGTGGCAGGCAGCAGCAGGCGCTGCGTGCTGGGCGCGCCGTCGAGCGCGCGTTTGAGCCGTTCGTACAAAATGCGCTCATGCGCGGCGTGCATGTCGACGAGCACGAGACCGTGGCGGTTTTGCGCGAGGATGTAGATGCCGTGCAATTGCCCGAGCGCAAAGCCCAGCGGCGCATCGTCGGCGGCGGTGGCGGGCAGTTCGGCTTGCAGGGGCAGCGGGGCGGCGGCGGCGGGACGTGCGCCTTGCGCGAAGGCGAAGTAACGCGGCGCGCTGCCTTCGCGCACGGCGGCGCTGGGTGCGGCAAAACTGCGCGGTGCGCCATAGCCCACATTCAGCGGCGCGGCGGGCGCGGGTGCAATGTTCGGCGCGGGAAACGCGGTGGCGGCGGCTTGACTGCCCGCCAGCGCGCGTTCCAGCGCGTGCAGCACGAATTGGTGAATGGCGCGCGCTTCGCGAAAGCGCACTTCCGTCTTCGCCGGATGCACGTTGACGTCGACGGCAGACGGGTCCAGCGTCAAAAACAGGATGCACGCCGGGTGACGGCTGTTGTGCAGCACGTCGGCATAGGCTTGCGTGATTGCGTGGGTAATCAGTTTGTCGCGCACAAAGCGGTGATTGACAAAGAAAAACTGCGCCTCTCGGTTGCTGCGCGAAAAGGCAGGCGCGCTGGCGTAACCGCTCAATCGCAGCAGACCGGCATCGGCTTCCACGGGGCGGGCGTGGGTGAGGAAGTCTTCGCCCAGTAAATCGGCAGCGCGCTTTTTCAGGTCAGCAGCCGCCAAGCGGTGAATGAGGCGGCCATTGTGGGTGAGCTGCATGGCAACATCCGGGCGCGCCAGCGCGCTGCGGCGAAAGACGCCTTCGCAGTGCGCAAATTCGGTGGCTTCGGTTTTCAGAAATTTGCGCCGCGCCGGGGTGTTGTAATAGAGGTCGGAAACGTCCAGCGTGGTGCCGCAGTTGGCGGCGGCGGGCGTGATTTCTTGTTCGGGGCCGATTTGCCAGGCGTGCGTATCGTCCGCTGTGCGGCTGGTGAGCGTGGTGCGCGAGACCGAGGAAATCGCCGCCAGCGCTTCGCCGCGAAAGCCCATCGTGGCAACTTGCTCCAAATCATCCAGCGAGGCGATTTTGCTGGTGGCGTGGCGCGCCAGCGCCAGCGGCAGTTCGTCGCGGGCGATGCCGCAGCCGTCGTCGCGGATGACGATGCGCCGCACGCCGCCTTGTTCCAGTTGTACTTCAATGTGCGTGGCGCCTGCGTCCAGCGAGTTTTCCAGCGCCTCCTTGAGCACGGAGGCGGGACGTTCAACCACTTCACCGGCGGCAATCTGGTTGATGAGCGCGTTGGACAGGGGCTGGATGCGGGGCATGATGGCGCGGGCGGCAAACAAAAAGCGGGACAACGCTGCGCGCGCTGTCCCGCCGTGGTTCAGGAAACGGGGCAGGTCAATGCAGACCGGCGATGGCGTTGGCAACCGCCTGCATTTCCGCCGGCGTCAGGCGCTGGGCAATATCCTGCATGACACCGTTGAGGTCGTTTTTGCGCGTGCCGGTCTGGAAGGCCTGAATTTGCGCCACGACGTATTCCGGATGCTGACCGGACAGGCGCGGGTATTGCGTCGGCATCCCCGAGCCGTTGGCACCGTGGCAGCCGGCACAGGCGGGCACGCCCTTGGCAGGAATGCCGCCTTGCCAGATGTTCTTGCCCAGTTCCAGGGTTTCCGGCTTGGCCTCACCGATGGTGGGCGTTTGCGCGGCGAAGTAGTTGGACAGTTCAACCATGTCTTCGTCACTCAGCGCGGCAATCATGCCGAGCATGATGGCGTTGTCGCGCACCGGGGGTTTGTCGCCCACGGGTTTGAAATCGCGCAGTTGTTTGAGCAGATATTCGGGATGATGACCGGCCAGCTTGGGATATTCGGGCAGGATGCTGTTGCCGTCCATGTTGTGACAGGCGGCACAGACGGCGGCGGTGGCGGGCACGGCGACGGCAGGCGCTGCCGCTTCGGCAGGGGCAGGTGCCGCAGCGGGCGTTTCAGCGGCAGCCGGCGCATCGGCATTCTGGGCGAAGGCGACCGCCAGCGGGGCGGCAGCAAAGAGGAAAGTGAGCAGTGAGCGCGTGTATCCCATGGTGTCCTCGGAAAAAAGGCGTGACAGAGTGTGGAAACTTGATATTCTAGCCCACAATTGGCTGACGCGAGGTATTCATGTCGGTTTTTCAGAATGCACAGTTTGAGCTTTCGGTGGCGCACACCGCCACCTTGCCGCCGCCGGTGGGGCGGGAGGTGGCGTTCGTGGGGCGCTCCAATGCGGGAAAATCCAGTGCCATCAACACGCTGACCGGGCAGACCCGGCTGGCGTTTGTTTCGCGCACGCCGGGGCGCACGCAGCTCATCAACTTTTTCCGCCTGCGCTGCGGCGCCGCACTGGTCGATTTGCCCGGCTACGGTTACGCGAAAGTGCCCGAAGCGGTGCGCCGCAAGTGGCAGGGATTGCTGGAACGCTATCTGGCCGAACGCGCGAATCTGGTTGGTCTGGTGTTGATTATGGACGTGCGCCATCCGCTCAAAGAGCTGGATGTGCGTATGATGGAGTGGTTTTTGCCCACTGGGCGCCCGATACACGTGCTGCTGACCAAAAGCGACAAACTCTCGCGCGGTCAGGCCGCTGCTGCCTTGCAGGCGGTGCGCCGCGCGCTGCGCGAGATGCCGGCGGGGCAGGTGAGTGTGCAGTTGTTTTCCAGTCTGGAACGCAGCGGCATCGAAGAGGTAGAGCGGGTGGTCGCCGGCTGGCTGTTGCCGGAAACTGCCGCGCCGCAAACGGATGACGCTGCTTTTGATGGAGGTAATGCAAGATGAACGTTGGAACTTTTCCGTCTGCCCGGATGCGCCGGATGCGCCGCGATGATTTTTCGCGCCGCCTGATGCGCGAGACCACGCTGAGCGCGGACAACCTGATCTGGCCGGTGTTTGTGCTCGAAGGCGAAGAGCGCGAAGAAGAAGTGCCGTCTATGCCGGACGTGCATCGGCTGTCGATTGACCGCCTGCTGCCGCTGGCGCAAGAGGCGATGCGGCTGGGCATTCCGGCGCTGGCGCTGTTTCCCGTCGTGCCGCAAGACAAAAAAAGCGAAGACGCCCGCGAGGCGTGGAACCCCGAAGGGCTGGTGCCCACGGCGGTGCGCGCGCTCAAAGCCGCCTGCCCGCAACTGGGCATCATTACCGACGTGGCGCTCGACCCCTACACCAGCCACGGGCAGGACGGGCTGATTGACCCGGACGATGAACGCGGCTATGTGCTCAACGATGAAACCGTGGAGGCGCTGGCGCGTCAGGCGCTGTGCCACGCGCAGGCGGGCGCGGACGTGGTTGCCCCATCCGACATGATGGACGGGCGCATTGCCGCCATCCGCGCCCGGCTCGACACGCACCGCCTGATTCACACGCGCATTCTGGCCTACAGCGCAAAATATGCTTCCGCCTTCTACGGGCCGTTTCGCGACGCGGTGGGTTCGGCTGCCAACCTCGGCAAGGGCGGCAAACACACCTATCAGATGGACCCCGCCAACAGCGATGAAGCGCTGCGCGAAGTGCGCATGGATATTGCCGAAGGCGCGGACATGTTCATGGTCAAGCCGGGAATGCCGTATCTGGACATCGTGCAGCGGGTGAAAACGCAGTTGCAGGTGCCCACCTATGTCTATCAGGTCAGCGGCGAATACGCCATGCTCAAGGCGGCGTTTGCCCACGGCTGGTTGCAGGAACGCGCCTGCGTGCTCGAATCGCTGATGGCCATGCGCCGCGCGGGTGCCGACGGTATCCTGACCTATTTCGCCCTGGATGTCGCCCGCTGGCTGGCGGGGGAATAATGCCGCGCTGTGCGCCGCACCGCGCCTGTTTTCTGTTTGACTTTCACCACCACAAGCCTTCGCCATGAAAAATCGCTACGTAATCCCTTTTTCCGAACTGCGCATCCGTGACGTGCCGCAGGTCGGTGGCAAGAATGCCTCGCTGGGCGAGATGATTAGCCAGTTGCCCGCCAGCGTGCGCGTGCCCGATGGCTTTGCCACCACGGCGGATGCGTACCGCGAGTTTCTCGCCCATCAGGGGCTGGCGGGGCGCATTGAGGCGGAACTGGCGGCACTGGATGTGGATGACGTGGATGCGCTGGCGCGCACCGGCGAGCGCCTGCGCCAGTGGATTCTGGAAACCCCGCTGCCGCCGCCGCTGTTGCAGGCGATTGAAGAGGCCTTCGGCGCGCTCGATGTCGATGGCAAGGGCAGTTTCGCCGTGCGATCTTCTGCCACCGCCGAAGACCTGCCGGACGCTTCCTTCGCCGGTCAGCAGGAAACCTTCCTGAACATTCAGGGGCTGGACAACATCGTCACCGCCATCAAGGAAGTGTTTGCCTCGCTGTACACCGACCGCGCCATTGCCTACCGCGTCCACAACGGCTTTGCCCACGCGGACGTGGCGCTCTCCGCAGGCGTGCAGCGCATGGTGCGGTCGGATTTGGGCGCGGCGGGCGTGATGTTTACGCTGGATACCGAATCGGGCTTTGACGGCGTGGTCTTCATCACCGCCGCCTACGGGCTGGGCGAGACCGTCGTGCAAGGGGTGGTCAATCCCGACGAGTTCTATGTGCACAAACCCATGCTGCAAGCGGGTCAGCCCGCCATCATCCGGCGCAATCTGGGTTCCAAGCTGGTGAAAATGGAATTTTCCGACCGCGCCGAAGCCGGCCATTCGGTGCGCAAGGTAGAAGTGGAAGAGAGCGCGCGGCGGCGGTTTTCCATCAGCGATGAAGACGTGCTGCAACTGGCGCGCCACGCGCTGGAAATCGAAAAACACTATGGCCGCCCGATGGATATTGAATGGGGCAAGGATGGTGTCGATGGGCAAATCTACATTTTGCAGGCACGCCCCGAGACGGTGAAATCGCGCACGGCGGCGGCAGCCTCGATGGAAAAATACCGTCTCAAGCAATACGGCAAGGCGCTCACCCACGGGCGCGCCATCGGCCAGAAAATCGGCACCGGCACGGTGCGCATCGTTGCCAGCACTGCCGAAATGAACCGCGTGCGCACCGGTGATGTGCTGGTGGCGGACATGACCGACCCGAACTGGGAACCGGTGATGAAACGCGCTTCAGCCATCATCACCAACCGGGGCGGGCGCACCTGCCACGCCGCCATCATCGCCCGCGAACTGGGCATTCCCGCCATTGTCGGCTGCGGTAACGCCACCGACGTGCTCGACGAAGGCGAAACCGTCACCGTCTCCTGCGCCGAAGGCGACACCGGCTACGTCTATCGTGGCAGTCTGGAATACGAAGTGCTGCGCACCGACCTGGGCAATTTGCCGCCGCTGCCGGTGCACATCATGATGAACGTCGGCAACCCCGAGCTGGCCTTCGAGTTTGCGCAAATTCCCAACAGCGGCGTGGGGCTGGCGCGGCTGGAGTTTGTCATCAACAACATGATTGGCATCCACCCGAAAGCCATTCTGGACCTTGCCCAGGTGCCCGCCAGCCTGCGCGAAGAAATCGAACGCCGCGCCCGGGGCTACGCCACGCCGCGCCAGTTCTTCATCGAAAAACTGGCAGAAGGGGTCGCCACCATTGCCGCCGCTTTCTATCCCAAGCCGGTGATTGTGCGCATGTCGGACTTCAAGTCCAACGAATACCGCAAACTGCTTGGCGGCGACATTTACGAGCCGGAAGAAGAAAACCCCATGCTCGGTTTTCGCGGTGCCTCGCGCTATATCGCGCACAGTTTCCGCGATTGCTTTGAACTCGAATGCATCGCCATGAAAAAGGTGCGCAACGAACTGGGCTTGCGCAACGTCGAAATCATGATTCCCTTCGTGCGCACGCTCGAAGAGGCCAGCGAAGTGGTGCATCTGCTGGCCGCGCACGGTCTGCGCCGGGGCGAGAACGATTTGCGCCTGATCATGATGTGCGAAATTCCTTCCAACGCACTGATGGCAGAAGAATTCCTGCAACATTTTGACGGCTTTTCGATTGGCTCGAACGATTTGACCCAGCTCACCCTCGGGCTGGATCGCGATTCCGGGCTGGTCGCCCACGCCTTTGACGAGCGCGACCCCGCCGTGCGCAAACTGCTCTCGATGGCCATTCACACCGCCAACCGGCTGGGCAAATACGTCGGCATTTGCGGGCAAGGGCCGTCGGATCACGCCGATTTTGCGCACTGGCTGATGGACGAAGGCATCCAGAGCCTGTCGCTGAACCCGGATACCGTCGTCGACACCTGGCTGAAACTGGCCGCCACGCGGCAAGAAGAAAACAGCAGCGCAGCGTGAAATCAGACCGAAAAACAGGAATAAGACGGGAAACCGGCATGATTTCCCGCCCTTGCGGGCGGGCGAGTGTTGCTAGAATCCAAACCGAACCTGGCAAATTGCTGGAATTTGTTGCAAATGTTTCAGCAATTTAACCGGGCGGGAGTAAAGATGGTTATCATCTGCACAAGTCCGCGACTTATCTGAATGAATTGTTATCATGGCCTTCGTCATTGTTTCTTCCGGAGCAGTTTCTCATGCGCGCACCCGCACCATGAGCGCGCGGATGTTTGGTTTTCTGCTGTGCATCGCGTTTGCCGCGATGCTGGCTGCGGGTTTTCTGGTCGGTCGTCTGTGGCCGGCAGGCGGGCAGGGGGCGACGGAACTGTTCCAGTCTTCAAGCACCACGCGCCAGGTGGATAACCGCCTGCTGGTCGATCGCGTGGGCGAACTTTCCGGCAAACTCATCCAGTTGGAAGCCGAGGCTGCCGAGCTGGTCGAACGTCTCAGCGCCGTGCAGGATTTTGACCGCCGCACTTCTTCTGCCGAACTGGAAAAAGCCAAGCGCCGCTTGGCGCGCACGCAGCCGGGCGTTTCCGGCGGGCCGCGCCTGTCGCCGCGCAAGAGCCAGAGCGACAAGGTGCACGACAATTCCTCGCGCAACAAATCCGCCGGCGAAGGACTGGCGCCGCGCGCCACGGCCACTGGTCTGCTGGGCGGGCATCTGGCGGTGATGGGCGAAGATATTGAACAGCTCGACCAGGTCTTGCGCGACATCGATAAACTGGTGGTCTCACTCAACACCAGCCACATGTTTTTCCCCAGCCGCTCGCCCATTTCCGGCGGGCGCATCAATTCTTCCTTCGGCAATCGCCGCGACCCCTTCACCGGGGAACTGGCGTTTCACAGCGGGCAGGATTTTCCCGTGCCCGTGGGCACGCCCGTGCGCGCCGCCGGTGGCGGGCTGGTGGTCTTTGCCGGGCCGCGTGCTGCTTACGGCATCACGGTGGAAATTGACCACGGCAGTGGTGTGGTGACCCGCTACGCGCACAATTCGGAAGTAACGGTGAAAGTGGGCGATGTCGTGCGTGCGGGCGATGTCGTGGCAAAATCGGGTTCCACGGGTCGTTCCACCGGCCCGCATCTGCATTTTGAAGTGCTCAAAGATGGCTACTTCATGAACCCGAACACCTATCTGGCCGTCCGCCAGAACTAAGGTTTCCCGCACCGGAGTACTCAGGCAGTGTCGCGCAAACAGTTTGTCCAGCACAGGGATTTGACAGTCGAAGGGCTGGAGGTGAATCCGCGCAGCCATTTTCGCCGTCGCGCCCTGTTCATCATTGCGCTGGCCATTGTGGTCGGCACGCTGGTGGGCATTTATTTCCGCGACGCCAAGATGGTCGATGTATCGCCTTCGGCGTTGTTTGGCTGTGCCGACCATACGCTGGAAGCCAGCCGCCTGAAAGATGCCAACCGCGCGCTCTCCGAGCAAATCAGCAAGGCCAAGCTGGATGCCGAAGTCGGGCGCGCCACCCGTCAGGAACTCGAACGCCAGTTAAGCGAGCTGCGCAGCGAACTGCGCGAAGCGCGCCGCGAAATTGAATTTATGCGAACCGCCAGCGGCAAGCCCGCCAGCCGCCCTGCTGCCAGCAAACCGGCAACCCCCGCCAAGCCCGCAGCCGCCGCCACGGGGCCTGCCGCGCCCAGCAAGCCTGCCGAAAAACGTTGATTTACGGAGCAATCCCCCATGTTTGGCAAAAAAAACCGGAAGAACACGATTGAGGTCTCCAAGCTCTCCAGCCTGATCGCGGATAACGTGGTGGTGGTCGGGGATGTGCTGTTTTCCGGCGGTCTGCGCGTTGATGGCCGCATCGAAGGCAACGTGCTGGGCAAACCCGGCGAGCAAAGCCTGGTGGTGCTGAGCCGCAAAGGCTGCGTGGTCGGGCGCGTACATGCTTTTGACGCCGTCATCAACGGCGCCATTTCGGGCGATCTGGAAGTCGAGCACTTTCTGGAATTGCAGGCGGGCGCGAAAGTCTCCGGCAACATCATCTACCGCCAGTTGCAGATGGAATGCGGTGCCACCATCGAAGGCAAACTCGTGCGGCGCGAAGAATTCAGCCACGACGAAGGCTATTCGGGCTATGGCAGCAGCGATTCGGCGTCCGATCACGATTCGTCCTCTTCTTCCTCTCCCTCTTCCTCCTCGTCGTCTTCGCGGTCGTCGTCCTCGTCGTCCCGTTCTTCCAGCGGTGGTTCTTCTTCGTCCAGTCTGGCTTCTTCCGTTTCCACGCCGGACGTGTTCCGTCCTGCCCGCGCTTCGCATCGCGGCAAGTAAGCGGTTTCTTCTCTTTTTTCGGGCGCGCGCACAAAATTTGTGCGCGCGTTTTGTTTGGCAGGACGGCTTTTTTGGGCGCGGATAGGGCAGCAGGGCAGACGGGCGGGTAAAATCCGCAGATTCGTTTGCAAGGAGGCGCGCGCCGCTCATGGAAAAGACTCACCTGCTCATCTTGCGCGGACAGGCCGCGTTTTCTCCCGCCCGTCTTGAGCGCATGATGCGCGCCGCGCAGCCCGCGCTGCCGGGGCTGCAACGGCTGGACGCGCAATGGTTTTATTTCGTCGAACTGGCGCAGCCGCTGGATGAACCGATGCTGGCGCGGCTGCACGCGCTGCTTGATGCGGGCGAGTTTGACGGACAGACGCAAGGCGATGCGTCGCTGTGGGTTGTGCCGCGTCTGGGCACCATTTCGCCGTGGTCGTCGAAAGCCACCGAAATCGCGCGCCAGTGCGGTTTTGCGGATGTGCTGCGCATTGAACGTGGGCGCGCGCTGCATTTTTCCATGCAAACCCGTGGCGCGCGCCCGGCAGATGACGTGCTGACTGCCGCTGCCGCGCCGCTGTTTGACCGCATGACCGAGTCCGTGCTGCTGGACGTGCAGCAAGCCGAACGCCTGTTCCACCACTATCCGCCCGCGCCGCTGGGCAGCATCGCGGTGCGCGAAAACGGGCGCGCGGCGCTGGAAGAAGCCAACCGCGCGCTGGGGCTGGCGCTTTCCGAAGACGAACTCGATTACCTGCTGGCGCACTATCAGGACTGCGGGCGCGACCCCACGGATGCCGAACTCACCATGTTCGCGCAGGCCAATTCCGAACACTGCCGCCACAAGATTTTCAATGCCGACTGGGTCATCGACGGTCAGCCGCAGCCGGACAGCCTCTTTGGCATGATTCGCAAAACCCACGCCGCCGCGCCCGCCGGCACGGTCGTTGCCTATTCAGACAACGCCGCCATTCTGGAAGGGCAGGAAGTTTCCGCCTGGTATCCCGATGCCGATGGGCACTGGCGCGGGCATGATGAGACGCTGCATTTTCTCGCCAAGGTAGAAACCCACAACCACCCCACGGCGATTTCGCCCTTCGCCGGTGCCGCCACCGGCGCGGGCGGCGAAATTCGCGATGAAGGCGCGACCGGGCGCGGCTCAAAACCCAAGGCGGGGCTGACCGGCTTTTCCGTCTCGGACTTGAACCTGCCCGCGCTGCCGCAGCCGTGGGAATACCGCCAGGCGCCGCCGCCGCACATGGCCAGCGCCCTGCAAATCATGCTGGACGGCCCGCTGGGCGGCGCGGCGTTCAACAACGAATTTGGCCGCCCGAACCTCGCCGGTTATTTCCGCACCTATTCGCAGGAAGTGATGCAGGAAGTGCGCGGCTATCACAAACCCATCATGATTGCTGGCGGGCTGGGCAACATTGCCGCCAGCCAGTCGCACAAAAGCACGTTTCCTGCCGGTACCTTGCTGGTGCAACTGGGCGGACCGGGGATGCTCATCGGGCTGGGCGGCGGCGCGGCTTCCAGCATGAGCGCGGGCGAGAACGCCGCCGAGCTGGATTTTGCTTCCGTGCAGCGCGGCAACCCGGAAATTCAGCGCCGCGCGCAGGAAGTCATCGACGCCTGCTGGCGGCAGGGCGAGAAAAATCCCATCCTGTCGATTCACGACGTGGGCGCGGGCGGCTTGTCCAACGCCATGCCGGAACTGGCGGATGCCGCCGGGCTGGGGGCGCATTTTGAACTGCGCGAAGTGCCCAGCGAAGAACCCGGCATGAGTCCGCGCGAAATCTGGAGCAACGAAGCGCAAGAGCGCTACGTGCTGGCGATTGCGCCGGATCGGCTGGAAGACTTCCGCGCCTTGTGCGCGCGCGAACGCTGCCCGTTTGCCGTGCTCGGCGAAGCCACGGACGATGGTCGTTTGCTGGTCACCGACCGGCATTTCCAGAACGCCCCCGTCGACTTGCCCATGCAAACCCTGCTGGGCAAACCGCCGAAAATGACGCGCCGCGTAGAGCGCCGCGCCGTGCATCTGCCGCCGTTTGATACCACGGAAATCGCGCTGGATGAGGCCGCGCGCCGCGTGCTGCAACTGCCGTCGGTGGCGAATAAAAGTTTCCTCATCACCATTGGTGATCGCAGCGTGGGCGGGCTGGTGGCGCGCGACCAGATGGTCGGGCACGACCAGTTGCCGGTCT
Source organism: Rhodocyclaceae bacterium (assembly GCA_017553285.1). Lineage (GTDB taxonomy): Bacteria > Pseudomonadota > Gammaproteobacteria > Burkholderiales > Rhodocyclaceae > JAFZMK01. The sequence goes on along the minus strand of JAFZMK010000234.1, from coordinate 1,911 downwards.
CGGACGTTGCCGTCACCGCCACGACCTTTTCCGGCTTCACCGGCGAAGCCTTCGCCGTGGGCGAGCGCACGCCGGTTGCCTCCCTCAACGCCGCCGCCGCCAGCCGCATGGCGATTGCCGAGGCGGTTACCAACCTTGCCGCTGCCGACATTGCCTCGCTGCGCAGCATCAAACTTTCCGCCAACTGGATGGCGGCCTGTGGGCATCGCGGCGAAGATGCGCGGCTGTATGAAGCGGTGCAGGCGGCCAGCGAATTTTGCGTCGCCTGCGGGCTGGCAATTCCGGTCGGCAAGGATTCGCTGTCGATGAAAACCCGCTGGCAAGACGAAGCGGGTGAAGCGCGCGAAGTCGTCTCGCCGGTCTCGCTGATTGTCACCGCCTTCGGCCCCGTGCGCGATATTCGCGCCACGCTCACGCCCGAATTGCAGATGCTGGAAAACGAAGCCACCGAACTGTGGCTGATTGATTTGGGCGAAGGCAAAAACCGCTTGGGCGGTTCCGCCTTGGCGCAAGTCTTTGGGCAGACGGGTGAGCACGCGCCGGACGTTGCGCCGGAAAAACTCGTCGCCTTCTTCCACGCCATCACCCGCCTGCGCGAAGCCGGGCTGTTGCTCGCCTATCACGACCGCAGCGACGGCGGCCTGTTCGCCACCCTGTGCGAAATGGCCTTTGCCGGACATTGCGGGCTTTCCGTGATGCTCGATACGGTGTGCTACGACGAATACATGAACGACGTCGATGGTCTCGAAAAACAGCCCGACATGCTGCAAGGCCGTTTCGACGAACACTTGCTGGGCGGGCTGTTCAGCGAAGAAGCCGGTGCGGTCATCCAGATTCGCCAGTCCGAGCGCGCGCGCGTGCGCGAAATTCTCACCCAGGCCGGACTGGTCTTTCACCACGTCGGCGAGCCGAATGCGCTGGACGAAATCCGCTTCTGGCGCAACGCCAAAAAAGTGTTTGCCGCCCCGCGCACGCAGTTGCTGCAAACGTGGTCGCAAACCTCTCACCACATCGCGCTGTTGCGTGACGACCCGGACTGCGCCCGCGAAGCCTTCGCCGCGCTGGCGGATGCCGACGATTGCGGCCTGCTCGCTGCGCGTTGCGAATACGCGCAGAACCTGCACGAATTTGCCGCCCCGGCGGTCAATACCGGCGCGCGCCCGCAGGTGGCGATTTTGCGCGAACAAGGCGTCAATTCCCAGGCGGAAATGGCCGCCGCCTTTGCCTGCGCCGGTTTTGATGCCGTCGACGTGCATATGAGCGACCTGCAAAGCGCCCGGCACACGCTGGCGCAGTTCGTCGGGCTGGCCGCCTGCGGCGGGTTTTCGTATGGCGACGTGCTCGGCGCGGGGCAGGGTTGGGCGAAGTCCATTTTGTTCAACGAGGCCCTGCGCGAACAATTCGCCGCCTTCTTTGCGCGCGGCGACACCTTCGCGCTGGGCGTGTGCAACGGCTGCCAGATGATGGCGCACCTTGCCCCCATCATCCCCGGCGCGCAGCACTGGCCGCGCTTTGCGCAAAACCGCAGCGAACAGTTTGAAGCCCGCCTCTCGCTGGTCGAAGTGCTGCCCTCGCCATCCATCTTTCTGGCGGGCATGGCAGGCGCGCGCCTGCCGGTGGTGGTCAGTCACGGCGAAGGTCGCGCCGTGTTCCGTAGTGAAGACGATCAGGCCAACGCGCACGCCGCCTTGCGCTATGTCGATGGTCGCGGCGCGCCCGCGCAACGCTACCCCGCCAACCCGAACGGCTCGCCCGACGGTATCACCGCGCTCACCACCGCCGACGGGCGCTTCACCATCATGATGCCGCACCCCGAACGCAGCGTGCGTCTGACGCAGCTCTCGTGGCATCCGCGCGAATGGGCAAACGAGGGCGACCATTCGCCGTGGCGCCGCCTGTTTGCCAACGCCC
>JAFZMK010000233.1 GCA_017553285.1 Rhodocyclaceae bacterium | reverse complement strand
GGTGGAAACGGCTTGTGTGTTTTTTCTCATGTCTTCCCCCGATTCCGAGCCTTCGTCCGGTGTGCCGCGCCAAAGCGCAGAGCTTGCCAGCCTCCGCCGCCGTTTTGCCGCCATGCTCTACGAGCTGCTGCTGCTCGTCGGCGTGGCTGCCGTGTGCTGGCTGTTTCCGTGGATGATTATGGGCATGACGCTGCAATGGACGCCGCCCGGGGAGGTGGCGCTGCTGGATTTGCTGCTGGTCTTCGGGTTGTATTTCGTCTGGTACTGGCAGCGCCACGGGCAAACGCTGGCGATGCAGACCTGGCGGCTGAAAGTGCTCGACCGCGCTACGGGGCGCAATCCGTCGCCGCGTCAGGCGCTGGCGCGTTATGCGCTGGCGTGGGGGTCGCTGATTGCCTGCGGCGCGGGGTTTTTGTGGGCGTTCATCGACCGCGACCGCCTCTTTTTGCACGACCGCCTGTGCGGTTGTTGTGTGGTGCGGCTGGCACCGTGACGGGTATCATAGCCGCCTTTTTGCAACCGGATTTTTGCCAGACGCTCTGCCATGTCGCCAATTGCCGCCACCGTCCGCCGTTCTGACTACCGTCCGCTGTTCTGGACGGTGGAACACGTCGCGCTGGAATTTGATCTGGATGTGGAAACCACGCGGGTGCGCGCCACGCTGCAATGCGTGCGCAATCCGGCGCTGGGCTTTGCCGAGCCGGAACCGCTGCAACTCTACGGTGAAGACCTGGAATTGCTGGGGCTGTGGGTCGACGGGCTGAAACTGGACGAGCGCGCCTACACGCGCGATGAGCACCGTCTGGAACTGCCGCTGGATGCGCGCCGCCCGCAAAAGGAAGTGGTGGTGGAAACGCGCATCCATCCGGCGAAAAACTTCACCCTCTCGGGCTTGTATGCCTCCAATGGCGGGCTGTTTACGCAGTGCGAGGCGCAGGGCTTCCGGCGCATCACGTATTTTCCCGACCGTCCGGACGTAATGGCGTGCTATGACGTAACCTTGCGCGCGCCGCGTGCGGCGTTTCCTGTCTTGCTCTCCAATGGCAACCTGATGAAGACGGGCGAGTTGCCCGATGGCCGCCATTACGCCTGCTGGCAAGACCCGTTCCCCAAGCCAAGTTATTTGTTCGCGCTGGTCGCCGGGCGGCTGGAATCGCTGGAAGCGCGTGTGTGCACGGCTTCTGGACGTGAAGTGCTGCTGCAAGCGTGGGTGGAGCCGGGCAACACGGCGCGCGCGCGCCATGCGCTCGATTCGCTGATTCAGGCGATGCGCTGGGATGAAGCGCGTTTCGGGCTGGAGCTGGATCTGGACCGCTTCATGATTGTCGCCGTGCAGGATTTCAACATGGGGGCGATGGAAAACAAGGGGCTGAACCTCTTCAACGCCAAGTATGTGCTCGCCTCGCCGCAAACCGCTACCGATGACGACTTTGCGCGCATCGAATCGGTGGTGGCGCACGAATATTTCCACAACTGGACGGGCAACCGCGTCACCTGCCGCGACTGGTTCCAGCTCACCCTGAAAGAAGGGCTGACCGTCTTCCGCGACCAGGAATTTTCCGCCGACCAGTTCGCCAGCGCGGTGCGCGAGATGGGTGAGGCGGCGATGGCTTCGGCGCGCGCCGTCAAGCGCATTCAGGACGTGCAGATGCTGCGCGCGGCGCAGTTTCCGGAAGACAGCGGCCCGATGGCGCACCCCATCCGTCCGAACCAGTATCAGGCGATTGATAACTTCTACACCGCCACGGTCTATGAAAAAGGCGCCGAAGTCATCCGCATGATGCAGACGCTGGTGGGGCGCGAGGGCTTCCGGCGCGGCATGGATTTGTATTTCCGCCGCCACGACGGTAAGGCCGTCACCTGTGATGATTTCATCGCCGCCATGGCGGACGCCAACGGCGTGGATTTTGTGCGTTTTCGCCGCTGGTACGAACAGGCCGGTACGCCGCGCCTGAGGGCGGCGCTGCAATACGATGCCGGTGCGCAGGTGGCGACGCTGCGCCTGTCGCAAAGCACGCCGCCCACGCCCGGACAGACGCAAAAACTGCCGCTGGTGCTGCCGGTGGCAGTGGGGCTGTTGCGCCCGGATGGCAGCGATTTTGCGCTGCATCTGGCAGGGGACGCGCCCGCCAGCGCGCAGGCCGGGCAGAGTACGCGCCTGCTGGTGCTGGAAGAAGAACACGCCACCTGGCATTTTGAACACATCGACGCGCCGCCCGTGCTCTCGCTGCTGCGCGGTTTTTCCGCCCCCGTGCTGCTGGAATACGAGGAACCGCTGGCGCAT
>JAFZMK010000232.1 GCA_017553285.1 Rhodocyclaceae bacterium | reverse complement strand
TACGGAGATGCGATGTTCATCACCCACAGGAGTGAAGCGGATGCAGTTTGAACTCCTCGCCAACGATGGCGCGGCGCGCCGTGGTCGTTTGCATTTGCTGCACGGCGTGGTGGAAACGCCGGTGTTCATGCCGGTGGGCACCTGCGCCACGGTCAAGGCAATGACGCCGCAGGCGCTGCGCGACATTGGCGCGCAAATTTGCCTGGGCAACACCTTTCATTTGTGGCTGCGCCCGGGGCTGGAAGTGGTCGCCGCGCACGGCGGGCTGCATCGTTTCATGGGCTGGGGACGCCCCATCCTCACCGACTCGGGCGGATTTCAGGTGTTCAGCCTGGGGGCGCTGCGCAAAATCAGCGAAGAAGGCGTGCGTTTTGCCAGCCCGATTGATGGTTCGCGCCTGATGCTCACGCCGGAAGAATCCATGCGCATTCAGCGCGTGCTTGATGCCGACGTGGTGATGATTTTCGACGAATGCACGCCGTGGCCGGCCACGGAGCGCGAAGCCGCCGATTCCATGCGCCTGTCGCTGCGCTGGGCGCAGCGTTCCCGTCAGGCGTTTGACGCGCAGGAAAACCCGAACGCGCTGTTTGGCATCGTGCAAGGCGGCATGTATGAACACCTGCGCGATGAATCGCTCGCCGGACTGATGGACATCGGCTTTCACGGCTACGCCATCGGCGGTCTTTCCGTCGGCGAACCCAAGGAAGAAATGGCGCGCATTCTGGCGCACACCGCGCCGCGCCTGCCCGCGCACGCGCCGCGTTACCTCATGGGCGTGGGCACGCCGGAAGACATCGTCGCCGCCATCGCGCAAGGCATCGACATGTTCGATTGTGTGATGCCCACCCGCAACGCGCGCAACGGCTGGCTGTTTACCCGCCACGGCGACGTAAAAATCAAAAACGCCCGCTACCGCCACGACTTGCGAGCGCTCGACGAAGACTGCACCTGCTACACCTGCCGCAACTTCACGCGCAGTTATCTGCACCACCTGTTCCGCGCCCGCGAAATGCTCGGCAGTATGCTCAACACCATCCACAACCTACATTATTATCAAGAATTTACACGCGAAGCGCGGGATGCCATCGCGCGCGGGCAGTTTGCCGACTGGCGCGCCGCCTTTCACGCTGCGCGCAGCGCGCAGCCATAACCGGCGAGCGTCGCGGTGAAAAATTTTCGCCGCGCTGCAACAACTTCGCGCCGCCCGCGCCGCCTTTGCGCGCTGGTCGTGCGCACCTGTGCGGCGCGCGCGGGTAAAATTTTCCCTTCTCCCCCGCGCCCCCGGAACACCGCCCTGCCCCGTTCATGGCCACCCAGAAAAACACCCCGCTGCCGCCTGATTTCCAGCTAGAGGAATACCGCATCGTGCGGCAACTTTCCTCGGGCGGCTTTTCGCTGGTCTATCTGGCCGAAGATGCCGCAGGCGAAATCGTCGCCATCAAGGAATACCTGCCCAATTCGCTGTCCTTGCGCAGCGAAGGGCAAACCGCGCCGCAAATTCCGCCAGAGCACTATTCCACCTTCATGTACGGCATGAAATGCTTTTTTGAGGAAGGGCACTCGCTGGCGCGCATCGTGCACCCGAACGTGGTGCGCGTACTCAACTTTTTCCGCGCCAACGGCACCGTCTACATGGTGATGACCTACGAAGAAGGGCTGACGCTGGCGCAATACATCCGCTACCGCCGCAACGCCAAGCGCCCGCCCTCCGAGCGCCTCATCCGCGCCATTTTTGCCCGCCTGCTCGACGGGCTGCGCGAAGTGCACATCAACCGCCTGCTGCATCTGGACATCAAGCCGTCCAACATCTACCTGCGTCAGGATGGCTCACCCGTGCTGCTTGATTTTGGTGCCGCGCGGCAAACCCTGTATGCCGAACGTCCCTACCTCAAGCCCATGTTCACCCCCGGCTATGCGCCGCCCGAGCATTTTCGCGGCAAAAAACTCGGCCCGTGGACCGACATTTACGGCATCGGTGCCAGTATGCACGCCTGTGTGACCGGGCGGGCACCGCAGCGTGCCGAAAAGCGGCTGGAAGAAGACCGTCTGGTGCCGCTGGTCGACAGCGAACACGCCCAGCGCTATTCGCACGAACTGCTCGCCGCCATTGACGCCTGCTTGCGCATCGAACCCGAAGAGCGCCCCGCCAGCGTGCCGCTGTTGCAAAAAGTGCTGCGCGAAAAAGCCCGCCCGCCCGCTGTCCAGAAAGCAGAACGCGAAGCCGGCGAAGCGGAAGCCGCCGCTGCTGCTGCTGCCGCCGCCGCCGCAGCAGCAGCGCAAGCCGAAGCCGCCGCCCAAGCCCAAGTCGAAGTCGCCGAAGTCGAACCCCAATACGAATACGACAGCGCCGGCGAGACCGAAGACGAAACCCCGTACAACGAATACGACGACCTGGAAGCCGAGGAAGCCCCCACCTCCGAGCAGAGCACACTGGCATGAAATTCAGCATCTATCAGGAAAGCCGCCTCGGCCAGCGCGCCCTCAACCAAGACCGCACCGCCTATTGCTACTCGCGCGACGCGCTGCTCATGATTGTCGCCGACGGCATGGGCGGCATTCCCAATGGCGACATGGCCGCGCAGGTCGCCACGCAAACCTTCGTGCAACGCTTTCAGCGCATGGCGCAACCGGTGCTGGACGACCCGCAGCACTTTCTCGTGCAAACCATGCGAATGGCGCATTACAACATTGTCGAACAAGCCCGCGCCAAGCAGTTTTCGCCCATCCCCTGCACCACCATTGTCGTGTGTCTTGTCCAGCACGGCACCGCCTACTGGGCGCACGCCGGCGACTCGCGCCTGTATTTGCTGCGCCGACGGCGCATCGCGCGGCGCACGCACGACCACTCCCGCGTGCAGCAACTGCTCTCGCGCGGGCTGATTACGCCCGAAGAAGCCGCCGTCCACCCCGACCGCAACCGCGTACTGTGCTGTCTGGGCGGCCCGCTGCTGCCCAACCCCGAATTCAGCAAACCGCACCCGCTGCGCGATAACGACCGCCTGCTGCTGTGTTCCGACGGCCTCTGGGGGCCGCTGGGCAATGCCCGCATCCTCACCCTGCTGGGCGACACCCAAAAAGACCTCAACAGCATCGTGCCCGACATGCTCACGCAAGCCGAAGTGCGCGGCGGCAAAACCTGCGACAACGTCTCGCTGGTCGCCATGCACTGGCGCGACGAGAGCACCGCCACGCTCGAAGAGCACACCATCCTCACCCAAAACATGGGGTCGAGCTACTTCACCGCCATGCACGGCGACACCGGAATGCGCCAGGGCGAACTCATCCACTTTACCGACGACGAAATCGAACGCACCATCGCCGAAATCAACCAATCCATCCGCAAATTCAACAAATGACCGCCCCTGCCCGCCCCCACGCCCGCCCCCTGGACGCCCTGCGCCCCGTGCGTCTCACCCGCCACTACACCGCGCACGCCGAAGGCGCCGTACTCGTCGAATTTGGCGACACGCGCGTACTGTGCACCGCCTCGGTAGAAGACAAAGTACCGTCGTTTCTGAAAGGCACGGGCAAAGGCTGGGTCACTGCCGAATACGGCATGTTGCCGCGCGCCACGCACACCCGCACCGCCCGCGAAGCCGCCAAAGGCAAGCAAAGCGGGCGCACGCAAGAAATCCAGCGCCTGATTGGCCGCGCCCTGCGCGCCGTCATCGACCTCACCGCCCTGGGCGAGCGGCAAATCACCCTCGACTGCGACGTCCTGCAAGCCGACGGCGGCACGCGCACCGCCGCCATCACCGGTGCCGCCCTTGCCCTGCATGACGCCTGCACCCACCTCGTCGCCAGCGGCCAGTTGCCCGCCCACCCCATGCGCGAACTCGTCGCCGCCGTCTCCGTCGGCCTGCTCGATGCGCAAGCCCGGCTGGACCTCGAATACATTGAAGACAGCGCCTGCGACACCGACATGAACGTCGTCCTCACCGAAACCGGCGGCATCATCGAAATTCAAGGCACCGCCGAAGGCACCCCCTTCACCCGC
>JAFZMK010000231.1 GCA_017553285.1 Rhodocyclaceae bacterium | reverse complement strand
TCGCCCGGGTCGAGCAATTCCGGGAAACTTTTTTCGGTGTCAGGTGCTGCCATGCTTCAAACTCCTTATCTGGGGTCGGTCACAAGTTTCGCCAAGGCGAAAATTTCGTTGGTTCTGCAAAACGGCAGAACCAGCGATTCTAACACGCGAACATCGCGCACATTCATGTTCGGCAAGGGAAAAACGTCTTTTTCCCGGCTTGTTCCGAAGGCAAAAAAACGCCGCGCACGATGCGCGCGCGAAATGCCACCAGCGCGCTGCGATTCTGGTAACGTCCACGCTTTGTCCGTTTTCCCTCCACCCTCTCACACGAGGTTTTCGCCATGAATAAACTCCTCCGCTCCCTTCTGCTGGCCGCTACCGGCCTGTTTGTCTTTGCCAGCGCGCAGGCTGCCGACACCATCGTCATCGGTCTGGACGACAATTTCCCGCCGATGGGCTTTCGCGATAAAGACAACCAACTGGTCGGCTACGACATCGACCTTGCCCGCGAAGCCGCCAAACGCATGGATGCCAAGGTGGAATTCAAGCCCATCGAATGGAGCGCAAAAGAAGCCGAACTCAACGGCAAACGTATCGACGCGCTCTGGAACGGGCTGACCATCACCGAAGAGCGCAAGAAAAACATCGCCTTCACCGCGCCGTACATGGTCAACCATCAAATCATCGTGGTGCTCAACACGTCCGAGCTGAACGCCAAGGCGGAACTGGCGGGCAAAAAAGTGGGCGTGCAAGAAGGCAGCACCGCCGTGAATGCCGTCGAAGCCGACCCCGTCGGCGCGCAGATTGCCACGCTGCGCAAATATGGCGACAACGTCACCGCGCTGCTTGACTTGGCCGCCGGGCGGCTGGATGCCGTGGTGGTCGATGAAGTGGTCGGGCGCTATTACATTCACTCCAAGCCCGGTCAGTACCGCGTGCTGAAAGACGACTTTGGCGAAGAAGAATATGGTGTGGGTCTGCGCAAGGGCGACACCGAATTGCTCGCCAAACTGCAAGCCGCGCTCGATGCCATGAAAGCCGACGGCACCATGGACCGCATCCGCGCCCAGTGGTTTGCCGAATAAAACGCCGCCGGCGCACCGCGCCTGAGGGCGCGGGCGTGGGCGCGTTTTTCCGCCTCCCGCACGCGCGCTGTTTGATACGGCGCGCGTTTTTCCTGCCCGCAGCATGAACGACATTCTGGAACTTTTCGCCCCGCTCTGGCGCGGCACGCAAGTCACCCTCCAGCTCTTTACCATCACGCTGGCGCTTTCCTTGCCGCTGGGGCTGCTGCTGGCGCTGGCGCGCATCTCGCGCCTGCCCGTGCTGCCCTCGCTGGTCAGCGGCTACGTCTGGCTCATGCGCGGCACGCCGCTCATGCTGCAACTGCTGTTCATCTATTACGCCCTGCCCTTTCTCAGCATCGGCGGCTACAGCCTGAAACTCGAGGACTACCCTTCCGCCGTCGTCGCCTTCACGCTCAACTACGGTGCCTATTTTGCCGAAATCCTGCGCGCCGGCATTCAGGGCGTCGACCGTGGTCAGTTCGAGGCGGCCAAGGCGCTGGGCATGACCTACCCGCAAACCATGCGCCGCATCGTGCTGCCGCAGATGGTCGGGCGCATTTTGCCGCCGCTGAGCAACGAGACCATCACGCTGGTCAAGGATACTTCGCTCATTTACGTGCTGGCGCTCAACGATTTGCTGCGCGTGGCGCGCGGCATCGTGCAGCGCGATTTCACCATCGTCCCCTTCGTGGTTGCTGCCGGTTTTTATCTGGTCATGACGCTGGTGCTCACCTGGGTCTTCCAGCGGCTGGAAAAACACTATGCCCGATACGAAGCCTGACGCCCTGCGCGTCTTTCACCTCGCCAAGCGTTTCGGCGCGCATCGCGTGTTGCGCGATATTCACCTGCGCGTGCGCCACGGCGAAGTGGTTGCCATCATCGGCCCGTCTGGTTCGGGCAAGAGCACGCTGCTGCGCTGCCTGAACCATCTGGAAACCGCCGATGTCGGTCACATTCTGGTCGAAGGCGAAGTGTTGCTGCGCACGGGCGAGGCCGTCGCGGAGGATGCCGCACCGCCCGCGCCGCCGCCCGAGGCGCAGGCACAATACAGCCCGCAGGCGGCGAACATCTGCCGCAAGATGGGCATGGTGTTTCAGCACTTCAACCTGTTTCCACACATGACCGTGCTGCAAAACCTCATCGAAGCACCCGTGTTGGTCAAGCGCGTGCCGCGCGAGCAAGCCATCGAACGCGCCATGGCGCTGCTCGACAAGGTGGGACTGGCCAATTG
>JAFZMK010000025.1 GCA_017553285.1 Rhodocyclaceae bacterium | reverse complement strand
GCGCGCACGGCGTTCCAGGCGCTGCCCAGGTTGCTGCCGCCGTGGCGCTTTTGCAGCGCGCCGTAGTCGTAGGCGCTGACTTTTTCGAGCATCATCGGTATGCCGATGGCGGCGACCAGCATGGTGGCGGTAAACCAGACCAGCGGCACAATCAGCAGCAAAAAGGCGATGCGCACCAGCCAGAAGCAGGTGATGTAAAACCAGCCTTCGGGCGTGAGCTTGAAGTGCGCGGAAAGCCAGGTGGTGAGCCAGTCCGTGACCGGCACCCAGGCGAAGAAGAAGACGACGCTCCAGAAAAACAGCGCAAACAGGGTCGGCCAGACCAGGTGCCAGAAAACGCCCGGACGAAACAGGCTGGATACGGCGCGGCGCAGGGCGGAAAACAACATCAGCGCGGTCCCACACCGGGCATCATGCCCTTCATGCCGCGCATCAGTTTGCCTAGCCCGCCTTTGGAAAAGTGCTTCATGATTTTCTGCGTTTGTTCAAACTGCTTGAGCAGGCGGTTGACTTCCTGCACCGAGACGCCCGAACCCGTGGCGATGCGGCGCTTGCGGCTGGCCTTGATGATTTCGGGGTGCGTGCGCTCGTGCGGCGTCATGGAATTGATGATGCCGTCGATGCGGGCAATGGCTTTTTCCTGTTCGGTGCCTTGCAGTTTGTCCGCCATTTCCGCGAACTGGCCGGGCAGTTTGTCGATGAGCGCGCCCAGCCCGCCCATTTTGCGCATCTGCACAATCTGCATCTGAAAATCGTTGAGGTCGAAACTTTTGCCGGACTTGAGCTTTTTTGCCAATGCAGCGGCAGCCTGTTCGTCGACGCTTTTGCGCGCCTCTTCCACCAGCCCGACGATGTCGCCCATGCCGAGGATGCGGCTTGCCATGCGTTCGGGGTGAAATTCTTCCAGACCGTTGAGCTTTTCGCCGACACCGGCGAATTTCAGCGGTTTGCCGGTAATCTGGCGCACCGAAAGGGCGGCACCGCCGCGCGCGTCGCCATCGAGTTTGGTGAGGATGACGCCGGTCAGCGGCAGCGCCTCGCTGAAGGCGCGGGCGGTGTTGACGGCATCCTGCCCGAGCATGGCGTCGACCACAAACAGGGTCTCAATCGGCTGCGCGCTGGCGTGCAGCAGGCGGATTTCTTCCATCATCGCTTCATCCACCGCCAGCCGCCCGGCGGTGTCGACCAGCAGCACGTCATAAAAATGACGGCGGGCGTGGTCAATGGCCGCTTCGACGATGGCGACGGGTTTTTGCTCGGGCGAGGAGGGGAAGAAATCGACACCGGCTTGCGCGGCGACGGTCTTCAACTGCTCAATGGCCGCCGGACGGTAGACGTCCGCCGAGACCACCAGCGTTTTCTTTTTCATCTGCTCGACGAGCAACTTGCCGAGTTTGCCGGTGGTTGTGGTTTTGCCCGCGCCTTGCAGACCGGCCATGAGGATGACCGCAGGCGGGCGGGTGGCGAGGTTCAGCCCTTCGTGTGCGCCGCCCATGATGGCGCGCAGTTCGTCATGCACCACGCCCACCAGTGCCTGGCCGGGCGTGAGCGATTGCAGCACTTCTTGCCCCAGCGCCTTTTCGCGCACGCGGGCGATGAAGTCTTTGACTACCGGCAGGGCAACGTCGGCTTCGAGCAGCGCCATGCGCACTTCGCGCAAGGCTTCCTGGGTGTTTTCTTCCGTCAGCCGCGCGTGGCCGCGCAGGGTTTTGACGACTTTGGACAGGCGGTTGGTGAGATTGTCGAGCATGGGCGGTTCACTTCAAAAATCAGATAAAAACGGCGCGGCTTCGGGTACACTGCCGCGCCATATGAACGACGTGATTTTACTGCATCTTCTGGCCGCAACACTGTACGCCATGCTTTGCGTGGTGCAGGCCGGTGCGCTCTACCGCGCTGGCGGCGCGGGCGCGCCCATCGGGCTGGGCAAGCGGCTGGTGCTTGCCGGCGCGCTGCTGGTGCATGGCGCGGCGCTGCACGCGGGCATTTTTGGCGCTGGTCAAATGATGTTTGGCGTGGGGCTGGCGGCGTCCTTGATGCTGTGGCTGGCAGTGGCGTTTTACTGGATTGAGGCGTTTTACGCGCGGCTCGACGGTCTGTATTTGCCCGCGCTGCTGGCGGGGCTGCTGGGCAGCGCGCTGCCGCTGCTCTTTGACGGGCGCTTTGCCGTGCCCAACGCGCATTCGGCGCTGTTTCGCGCGCATTTCATCGTCGCCATGCTGGCGTACAGCCTGTTTGCGCTGGCGGCGCTGCACGCCGTGCTGATGATGGCGGTGGAGCAACAATTGCACAAAGGCCGCTTGAGCCTGTGGATCGGGCGGCTGCCGCCGCTGCTGACCATGGAGGCGCTGCTGTTTCGCCTGATTGGCGTGGCCTTTGTATTGCTGACGCTGACGGTGATTTCTGGTTCGGTGTTTTCCATGCAGGTGCTCGGGCAGGTGCTGCGCTTTGAGCACAAGACGGTTTTCACGCTGCTCTCATGGGTGTTTTTCGGCATTTTGCTGTTTGGCCGCTGGCGCTACGGCTGGCGCGGACGGCGCGCGCTGCGCTGGACGCTGGCAGGCTTCGCAGCGCTGTTGCTTGCATACCTCGGGAGCCGCTTTGTGCTGGAAGTGCTGTTGCACCGAACCAGCTAATTTTGATGCATTGTGTTACCATTGCTTGCCTTTTGTGGTAAAAACAATGCGATTTAGACCCGGCAGCGCACCTCTTTTGGCGGTGCCTGTTTTGGGGACAAACAGGTGAAACAGAACACGTCATGGCAACTGCGCAACCGAAATCTTCTTCCGCAGCACCGGTGATTAGCGGCTTTGGGCGCGCGCTGATTCAAAACCAGCGCGTCCCTGAAGCCGTGTGCGTGGAGGCAATGCAGGCAGCGGCGGGCAACAACAACCAGTTCATTCTGGAACTGGTCAAACAAAAGGCCGGCACGGCGCTGGAGTTTGCCGAGTTTGCATCGGAAACATTCGGTTACCCGCTGCTGGATGTTTCCCGCTACGACGGCGCGGCGGTGGCCAAAGATGCGATTGACGCCAAGCTGCGCGAAAAACACCAGGTGGTGCCGCTGCTGTGCCGCCAGAACCGCGTCACGCTGGCGATTGCTGACCCGTCCAATCTGCGCGTGGTCGACGAAGTCCGCTTCCAGACGGGCTTGCAGGTCGACCTGGTCGTGGCCGAGGCCGACAAGATTGAGCGCTATCTGCAACAGCTCGCCTCCGGCACGGTGGCCGACACGCTCAAGGAACTGACCGACGAGAGCGCCGACAACGTGCACATGGAAGCCGGAGAAGAGGACGGCGTTCCCGTGGATGATGACGCGAGCATCGAAGATGCGCCAGTGGTGCGTTTCATCCAGAAAGTGCTGATTGACGCCATCAACCACGGCTCTTCGGATATTCACTTCGAGCCTTACGAAAAGTTCTACCGCATCCGCACCCGCACGGACGGCCAGTTGCGCGAAATCAGCAAGGTGCCGCTGAACCTGAAAGAAAAAATCTCGGCGCGCCTGAAAGTGGTTTCCCGTCTGGATATTGCCGAACGGCGCATCCCGCAGGATGGGCGCATGAAGCTGGTGCTCTCGCGCTCCAAGGCGATTGATTTTCGTGTCTCCACGCTGCCCACGCTGCACGGCGAAAAAATCGTGCTGCGTATTCTGGATCCGTCTTCTGCCATGCTGGGCATCGACGCGCTGGGCTACGAGCCAGACCAGCGCAAGGCACTGCTGCACGCCATCCAGCGCCCGTATGGCATGGTGCTGGTGACCGGGCCGACGGGTTCGGGCAAAACCGTCTCGCTCTACACCTGCCTGAACATCCTGAACACCGAAGACGTCAACATCTCCACCGCCGAAGACCCGGCGGAAATCAACCTGCCCGGCATCAACCAGGTCAACATGAACGACAAGGCGGGGCTGACCTTTGCCGCTGCGCTGCGTTCGTTCCTGCGTCAGGATCCGGACATCATCATGGTCGGTGAGATTCGCGACCTGGAAACCGCCGAAATCGCCGTGAAAGCGGCGCAAACCGGTCACATGGTGCTCTCCACGCTGCACACCAACGATGCGCCCACCACGCTGGAGCGTCTGCGCAACATGGGCGTGGCGCCGTTCAACATCGCCTCGTCGGTGATTCTGATTACCGCCCAGCGCTTGGCGCGCCGCCTGTGTTCGTGCAAACAGAAAGTTTCCGTGCCGCGCGAAGCCCTGCTGGAAGCCGGCTTTACCGAAGAAGACCTGGCCGACACCAGTTGGACGCTCTACGGGCCGAAAGGCTGCGACCGCTGCAACGGCAGCGGCTACAAGGGGCGCGTGGGCATTTACCAGGTCATGCCGGTTACCGAAGAGATGACCCGCATCATCATGTCGGGCGGCAATTCCAACGATGTTGCGGATCAGGCGCAGAAAGAAGGCGTGCGCGATCTGCGTCAGTCTGGCCTGCTGAAGGTCAAGCAGGGCGTCACCTCGCTGGCCGAGGTTTTGGCGTGCACCAACGAATAGTAAACAGCGTTTTTAGATTTTCTAACGAGGAACCACATTATGGCTACCGCGAAAAGAGCATCCCAGGTCAATAAAAGACGGCCTGTGCCTGCCAGCCAGCAAATCAAGCTGTACAAATGGACAGGCAAGGATCAATCCGGCAAGGTCGTGACCGGCGACATCCGCGCAACCAACGAAGGTGCGGTGCGCTCCAGCCTGCGTCGCCAGTCCATTACGGTGACCAAAATCAAGCAGGCGCCCATGTCCAAAGGGCGCAAGATTACCGAAAAGGATATTGCGATTTTCATCCGCCAACTGGCCGTCATGCTGCGTTCGGGCGTGCCGCTGATTCAGGCGCTGGAAATCAGCATCCGTGGCACGAACAACCCGAGCTTTGCGCAGATGCTCTCCGACATGAAAACGGACATCGAGCAAGGCTCCAGCCTGTCGGAAGCCGCCGCCCGCCATCCGGCGCACTTTGATGCGCTGTTCGTCAACCTCGTGGCGGCAGGCGAACAGGCCGGTATTCTGGACGACCTGCTGGAACGTCTGGCGGCGTACAAAGAAAAAATGCTGGCGATCAAGAGCAAGATCAAGTCGGCGATGTTCTACCCGGCAGCCATCATCATTGTGGCCGTGGTCGTGGTTGCCGTGCTGATGATCTGGGTGATTCCGTCCTTCAAGGAAGTGTTCAGCGGCTTTGGTGCAGACTTGCCGGGGCCGACCTTGATGGTGATCGGCATTTCCGATTTCTTCGTCGAACACGCATTCTTGATTTTTGGCGTGCTCATTGCCCTGGTTGTCGCCACGTTCTACACCTACCGGCGATCGGAATCGATGCAGGAATTTATCGACCGCGCCTTGCTGCGCCTGCCGATTCTGGGCGACATCATCCGCAAATCGTGCGTGGCACGCTGGGCGCGCACGCTCTCGACCATGTTCGCCGCCGGTGTGCCGCTGGTCGAAGCGCTGGAATCCGTGGGCGGCGCTGCCGGCAACCGCGTCTATCTGCACGCCACCAAGGCGGTGCGCACCGATGTGTCGCTGGGTGTGAGCCTGAACGTGGCGATGCACAACGCCAAGGTGTTCCCGATTATGGTCACGCAGATGACCGCGATTGGTGAAGAATCCGGTCAGCTCGATTCCATGCTCTCCAAAGTGGCAGACTTTTTCGAGCAGGAAGTCGATGACGCGGTGGCAACGCTCTCCACCCTGCTCGAACCGATCATCATGGTGATTCTCGGCGTAATCATCGGCGCCCTGATTATTGCCATGTACCTGCCGATCTTCAAACTGGGTGCGGCGATCGGCTAAGGCCGGCAAACTCTCCCCGTTCCCGTTGTTTTGCAGGGACGCCCGCGCGCGATGTGCACGGCGTCCCTGCGTGTATTCACAAGGCTGATTCCATGACTGACTCGCTGCAATTCCTGACGCCCGCACTGCCCTTTTTGCTCGCCCTGCTGGGCTTGTTCGTGGGCAGTTTTCTGAACGTGGTCATTCACCGCCTGCCCATCATCATGGAGCGCGAATGGCAGGCGCAAGCGGCGGAACTGCGCGGCGAAGAATTGCCTGCGCAGGACCGCTTCAACCTTGCCGTGCCGCGTTCGCGCTGCCCGCATTGCGGCAACCCCATCTCGGCGCTGGAAAACGTGCC
This sequence comes from Rhodocyclaceae bacterium, assembly GCA_017553285.1. Taxonomy (GTDB): domain Bacteria; phylum Pseudomonadota; class Gammaproteobacteria; order Burkholderiales; family Rhodocyclaceae; genus JAFZMK01. The sequence continues at coordinate 6,822 of JAFZMK010000025.1, read as the reverse complement.
GGTCATCAGTTATCTGCTGCTGCGCGGCAAATGCAAACACTGCCGCGCGCCCATCAGCGCGCGCTATCCGCTGGTCGAATTGCTCTCCGCCATTTTGTGCGGCTACGCTGGCTGGCGCTTTGGCGTCAGCGCGATGACGCTGGGCGCGCTGTTTTTCATCTGGGCAATGCTGGCGCTGACCTTCATTGATTTTGATACGCAACTGCTGCCGGATCACATCACCTTGCCGCTGCTTTGGCTGGGGCTGCTGTTTAACCTGAATGCGACCTTCGTCGAACTGCCGCAGGCGGTCATCGGCGCGATGGCGGGGTATCTCGTGCTGTGGTCGGTGTATTGGCTCTTCAAGCTGCTTACCGGCAAGGAAGGCATGGGCTATGGCGACTTCAAACTGCTGGCCGCCATTGGTGCCTGGCTGGGCTGGGGCATGTTGCCGCTGACGATTATCGCCTCGTCCTTCGTGGGTGCAGCCTTTGGCGTGGGCATGATGGTCAGCGGACGGCTGAAAGGCCAGCCGATTCCCTTCGGCCCCTTCCTCGCCATGGCGGGCTTGATTGCGCTTTTCTGGGGCAAGGAAATCGTCTCGCTGTATCTGGACATGCTGTAGCGCGCGCGGGCAGGCGTACAATCACACCGTGCTTGTCACACAAAACATCTTCAACCGCATGAGGAGGTAGACAAATGAAAGCCATGGTGTATTACGGCAAGGGCGACATCCGCTTTGAAGAGCGCCCCAATCCCACCATTCTGGAACCGACCGACGCCATCATCCGCCTGACCAAAGTCACCATTTGCGGCACCGACTTAGGCATTTGGCACGGCAAAAATCCGGAAATCGAACAGGCTGCCCGAGAAAAAACCGGGCAATGGAACGGACGCATTCTCGGCCACGAAGGCGTGGGCGTGGTGGAAGAAGTCGGGCTTGCGGTGCGGCGCTGGAAAAAAGGCGACAAAGTCATCATTTCCTGCGTAAGCCGTTGCGGCAAATGCGAAAACTGCCAAAAGCAACTGTATGCGCACTGTCAGGACAAAGACGGTAGCTGGATTATGGGCTACATGATTGACGGCACACATGCCGAATATGTGCGCACGCCGTTTGCCGACAATTCCCTCTATCCCTTGCCCGATGGTCTGGATACGGACGCTGCGGTGCTGCTTTCCGACGCCTTGCCGACGGCGCACGAAATCGGCGTGCAATATGGCGATGTCAAACCCGGGCAAACCATTGCCGTCATTGGCGCCGGCCCGGTGGGCATGGGGGCGGTGCTTACCGCGCAACTCTATTCACCGGCGGAAATTATCGTTATCGATTTGGACGACAACCGTCTGGCGATGGCAAAAGAAATGGGCGCGACGCAAACCATCAATTCCGGCAAAGTCGATGCCGTTGCCGAAGTCATGCGGCTGACCGCTGGCCGAGGTGTTGATTGCGCCATGGAATGCGTGGGCTACCCGGCTACCTGGGACGTGTGCCAGCGCATTGTCAAGGAAGGCGGGCATCTGGCGAATGTTGGCGTGCATGGTCAATCGGTGAATTTTGAAATCGAAAAACTGTGGATCAAAAACCTGACCATCACCACCGGCTTGGTCAATGCCAACACCACCGACATGTTGCTCAAAGCCTGCTGCGCGCACAAACTGCAACCCGGCAAACTGGCCACGCACCACTTCCAGTTTTCGCAAATGGAAGACGCCTACAAAGTGTTCAAACATGCCGCAGAGCACAAGGCGATGAAAGTGATTATTGAATACTGACGCGCACGCGCGCCGCAACGCAACCGGGCGGTCTCGTACAGAGGCCGCTTTTTTTGCGGCGGGATGGCTGCGGCGGGCGGCAATAAAAAACCCCGCGCTTTGGGCGCGGGGTCGGGCGGCGTGGGGTGGGTTATTTTTTCGCGGAATCCTTGACGGCTTCGCCCTGTTTGCTCAGGCTCTCGCCGGTGCGGCTGAGCACTTCGCCGGTTTTTTCCATGAGTGCGCCGGCCTTTTCCTTGGCCTTGTCAGACATTTCACCGGCTTTGTCGGCAGCGTGTTCTTTCGCGGCTTTGAGCGCTTCGGCGCTTTCCTGCGCGGCGTTCTGGGTCGATTCCTTCATCTGGTCAAAGGCATCCTGCGAGGCTTCCTTGATTTCTGCGGCGCGCTGGTTGGTGGCTTCGATTACTTTGTTGACCGTCTTATTGACGGCGTTGCTCGGCTCGGCCTTGGGCGGCGGCGGGGGTGGTTCGGACGGCGAGCAGGCGGCCAGTGCGCAGGTGAGGGCGGTGAGGGTGAGGATGCGATGCAGGTGTTTCATGCGGTTTTCCTTGTGCGGTGGTTATTGGCGCGGCGCAGTATACCGACTGGCGCGGTGCGTGGCGGGTGGCAAAATGTTGCGGTTTGTGCCGCGCCTTATTTGTCCGCAGACGGGTTCAGCCCCAGACGGCGGCAGATTTCCAGCGTGGATTGGGCGTGGTTCATGCTGTAAAAATGCAGCCCCGGCGCGCCGCCAGCGAGCAGTTTTTCGCACAGCGCGGTGACGACATCCAGCGCGAAGGCGCGCACGGCGGCGCTGTCGTCGCCAAAACTTTCAAACTTGCGCCGCATCCAGCGCGGCAGTTCGGCGCCGCAGGCATCGGCAAAGCGGGAAAGTTTGCTGAAACTGAGGATGGGCATGATGCCGGGCAGCACGGGCAGGTCGATGCCTTGTTTGTGGATGCTGTCGAGGAAGTGGAAGTAGGCGTCGGGGTTGTAGAAAAACTGGGTGATGGCGGCATTGGCACCAGCGCGCACTTTGTTGCAGAAGGCGTCGATATCGGCTTGCGGGCTGCGCGCTTGCGGGTGCCATTCGGGATAGGCTGCGACGGTGAGGTGAAATTCGTCACCGGTTTCACGACGGATGAATTCAATCAGTTCGTTGGCGTAGCGAAATTCGCCGGGGTCGATGACGCCGGAAGGCAAATCGCCGCGCAGGGTGACGATGCGGCGGATGCCCAGGGCGCGGAAGCGTTCCAGGATGGCGCGGATTTTGTCGCGTGTGGCACCCACGCAGGTCAAGTGCGGGCAGGCGGCGACGCTGCCTTCTTGCTGGATGCGTTCGATGGTGGCAAAGCTGTGCTCTTGCGTGGAGCCGCCCGCGCCGTAGGTGACGGAGTAAAAGGCAGGGTGCAGGACGGCGAGTTCCTGACGCACGCGCGCCAGTTCGTCGGCGGCTTGCGGCGTTTGTACGGGGAAAAATTCGGCGGAAATTTCAGGTGTCGGGGCGTTCATGATGGTGCGAATCGGTACAGGGAAAACGGTACGCGCGCCGCCGTGCGCAGGGCACGGGCGCGGCGCGCGCACGGCGGGTCAGTAGCGGTAATGCTCGGCCTTGTAGGGACCTTCTTTGGGCACGCCGATGTAGGCGGCTTGTTCGTCGGTCAGCTCGGTCAGTTGCGCGTTGAGCTTTTTGAGCTGCAAGCGGGCGACTTTTTCATCCAGATGCTTGGGCAGGGTGTAGACGCCCACCGGGTATTGTGCCGTGCGGGTGAACAGTTCAATCTGCGCAATCGTCTGGTTGGCGAAGGAAGAGGACATGACGTAGGAAGGATGCCCGGTGGCGCAGCCGAGATTGACCAGACGGCCTTTGGCCAGCAGGATGATTTTGTTGCCGCTGGGCAGGGTGATGTGGTCGACCTGCGGCTTGATTTCTTCCCACGGGTAGCCTTCGATGGAGGCGACATCGATTTCGTTGTCGAAGTGGCCGATGTTGCAGACGATGGCCTGGTCTTTCATCTTCACCATGTGTTCGTGGGTGATGACGTGGTAGTTGCCGGTGCAGGTGACGAAGATGTCGGCCTTGTCGGCGGCGTAGTCCATGGTGACCACGCGGTAGCCTTCCATCGCCGCTTGCAGCGCGCAGATGGGGTCGATTTCGGTGACCCACACTTGCGCCGAGAGCGCGCGCAGCGCCTGCGCCGAGCCTTTGCCCACATCGCCATAGCCGCAGACGACGGCGATTTTGCCCGCCACCATCACGTCGGTGGCGCGCTTGATGCCGTCGAGCAGCGATTCGCGGCAGCCGTAGAGGTTGTCGAATTTGGATTTGGTGACGCTGTCATTGACGTTGATGGCGGGGAAGCGCAATTCGCCTTTGGCGTGCATCTGATAGAGACGGTGCACGCCGGTGGTGGTCTCTTCGGTCACGCCCTTGATTTGCGCGATGCGTTTGGAATACCACGCGCCATCTTGCGCCAGACGGGCGCGGATGGCGGCGAACAGGGCGGTTTCTTCTTCCGACGAAGGCTTGTCCAGCACGGAAGCATCTTTTTCCGCGCGCGCGCCCAGGTGCAGCAGCAGCGTGGCATCCCCGCCGTCATCCAGAATCATGTTGGAATAGCCGCCGTCGGGCCATTCAAAAATGCGGTGGGTGTATTCCCAGTAGTCGGCAAGCGTCTCGCCCTTGACCGCGAAGACGGGAATGCCGCGCGCAGCGATGGCGGCGGCGGCGTGGTCTTGCGTGGAAAAGATGTTGCACGACGCCCAGCGCACTTCGGCACCCAGCGCGGTGAGGGTTTCGATGAGCACGGCGATCTGGATGGTCATGTGCAGCGAGCCGGTGATGCGCGCGCCCTTGAGCGGCTGGCTGTGCTGATACTCTTCGCGGATGGCCATCAGACCGGGCATTTCGGTCTCGGCAATGGCGATTTCGCGCCGGCCCCAGTCGGCCAGCGAAAGGTCGGCGACGACGTAATCGGTCGCGGTCTGTGTGGTGGTGTTCATGGTGTTCGGACTCCGGAAAAAAACCCGTGCGCGGCCCGTGCGACAGTGGGGCGGCGGAGTGCGAAAACACAAAAACCGCGCCGGTTGTGCCGCAGACCTGCCACGTGGGCGAGGGTGGGCGAGCGCGGTTGGATAGGGTGGGGATGTTTTCCGGGCCTGGGGCGCGGGGCCTCGCAACGCTCCCCGGAAACGGCGCGCAGTATAGCAGGGCGCGGGCGCTTTTCGGCGCGCAATGCGCGTTTTTTGCCGCCGCCCGGCAGATTGTGCCGCCCCGGTGCATCGGGACGGGCGCGTGTTGCCCGCCGCTGGGCGTTTTTTGCCCCGGGCAAAACTGGCACGGCGATTGCATGGAAAAGGCAGAACCTTGCCTTTGTGCCGGAGCCTGTCATGCTGGAACACATCCTTCGCCCCGTTGCCCTGCCCAATCACCTGATTGGCCAGCCCGCGCCGTGCAACTTTTTCGACGTGCGCGGTCGCCTGCTGCTGCGCCGTGGCAGTGAAATTTCCGAACAAACCTGCCGCGTGTCGCGCGCCGGGGAGTCTCGCCGCCTGTTTTGCGATGCCGAAAATGCCGAACGGCTCTGGCCGGTCGACCCCATCGGGCAGATTGACCAGATTTTGCAGGCGCTGGTGAATGTGGAACGTCGCGTCGTGCGTGGCGACAGCGTGCCCGCCGGCGTCTTTTTCGGGCTGACCAAAACCCTGCTGAACAACTGGCGGGTGGATGCTGACGCCTGCCTGGGCTACGCGCGGATGCTGCGCGGCGAACATCCCACCGCCGAACACGCCCTCCTCGCCGCCCTCTTTGCCGCCGAACTGGCAAGCGCCAGCGGTCTTTCCGCCGACGAAATCGCCAACCTCACCGGCGCGGCGCTGACCATGAACCTGGGCAGCTTCGCCCTGCACGACATGCTTGCCCAGCGCATCGGTGCGCCCTCGCACGAAGAACGCGAAGCCATCCACGCCCACCCGGTGCGCGCCGCAGCACTACTGGTGCGGCTGGGCGAATTTCCGCAAGCGTGGCGCGAAGCCGTCTTGCAGCACCATGAAAACATCGATGGCAGCGGCTACCCGATGAGCCTGAGCGGCGGCGAAATCAGCCTGTTTGGCCGCATTTTGCGCACGGTCGATATTTTCAGCGCCCGCCTGCGCGGGCGGCGCGGACGCAGCCCGCAATACTGGAACATGAAACAGGCCGAGAGCGTGAGCAAACTCATCACCCACATTTTCGGGCGCGATTTGGGGCGCCGGGTCGATATTACGCTGGCGCGGCTGCTGATTCAGCGCATCGGCGTGTTCTCGCCGGGCAGTTTGGTGCGTCTCAATAATGGCGAATTTGCCATCGTCACGCGCCGCGTGGGCAACCCGGAAGAAGCGCCGGAAGAAGTAATTTCGTTTGCCTTCGCGCGCGGCGAAAACGGCGCCATCCGCCCGCAACCGCGCCGCATCGGCGGGCGCGGCTGGCGCATTCTGGGCTTTGCCCACGACGACCAACCCTCCCTGCCCGAATGCGACTGGCCGGTGCTCTGGGGCTATCGTGGGCGCAGCGCCACGGCAAGCGCCCGCAGCGAAGCGCGCGAAAAACAGCGCTGGGCAGCGTAAAGAGGGGGCAGGTTGCGCCTCAAGGGCGCGGTGCCGTCCCTGCCAGGTCGCGGTGCAACAGGCGATAGACCAACGCGCCCGCCAGCACGCACAGCGCCATCATGACCGATAACCGCCCCGGCGTATTGGCGTGGAGCACGCCCGCCAGAAACGACACCATGCCCGCAATGGCAAACTGGGTCATGCCCAGCACGGCAGAAGCCGCTCCCGAATTCTGGCGAAACCGATCCATCGCCAGCAAAGCCGCATTGGGCGCAATAAAGCCGATCATCCCCATGGTCAGAAACAAAGCGCCTTCAAACCACCAGAAACCGGCATCGAACAAACTGATTACCATCATCGCGGCAACAAACAGCAGCATCGCCCAAAAAGCGTATTGCAAAATCGTGTACGGCGAAACACTGCGGACAATTTTCGCGTTCACCATGGAAAACGTGGTGGAACCCAACGCATTGACGCCAAACAGAATGCCAAAGCCCTGCGCGG
>JAFZMK010000230.1 GCA_017553285.1 Rhodocyclaceae bacterium | reverse complement strand
GGCCGAGAGCAGCGTCAACCTCATCATCCGCCCATGGGTAAAAACTGGCGACTACTGGGCGGTGCGCTGGCACCTGATCCAGCGCATCCACGCCGCCTGCGCTGACGCAGGCATCTCCATCCCCTTCCCGCAACGCGAACTGACCATCCACCACACCGGCACCCTGCCCGCCCCCGAGTCCGCGCCCATGCCCGAGACGGTGCGCGCTTGATGGATGCATTGGCTGTTACTGATTGCAAGGAACACCTCATGCCCGCCCAAGAAACCGGCACCCGCCTGCTGCGCCCCGCCCAAGAGCGAGATTTATACCCGAACGAAACGCTCAACATCCTCATCGAAACCCTCCAGGATGCCGCCGAGCGCGCCACGCAAGACAGTCGCCGCCAGCACATACTGAAATCGCTGCTCGCAGCCAACCCGCTGGAAAATCCACCCACTACGAACCGCCGGGAACAACTAAAAAAACTGCTTCGGGACTACCGCGTCATCAGCGCAAAAATACAAAGCGAACTCAAAAGCATGGGTTTTACCGTCACCACCGAAGGCAAGCACATCAAACTGGTTTTTCACGGCGACGACCGCTACACCTTCACCCTCCCCAAAAGCGGCAGCGACCACCGTGGCGGTCTCAACGCCGCCGGCGACATCGCCAGATTGCTATTCTGACCGCCGCGTTTTCCCGCCCGCGCCGCGCCCTCACCCCCGCGTGTGCGTGACCCGTTCCAGATAGCGTTCGGCGAGGTTGGCGGCGATGAGGGACATGATTTTTTCGCGCAGTTCTTCCGATGCCAGCGCCAGTGCGGAGGGGTTGAATTGCGCGTGGCAGCTTGCTTCCAGCGCTACCCAGCTTGTTTCGCGGGGCATTCGCGCGCCCAGCAGCATGGGCAGTTCGCCAAACAATTCGCCGCGCCCGTAGCGTTCCACCTGCCGCTCTGCAACCTGCATCGCCACCGCGCCGCGCACCAGCAGCGAAAAACGCTGGTCCGTGCGCGCGGGTGCGTAGATGCTGTCGCCTTCCTTGACATCGCGCCAGGCGGCGATGCGCACCAGTTCCCACACCTGCATGTCTTCCAGCCCTTCGAGCAGGGGCATCGCCCGCAGCGCCGCAAAGCGCGAGTCATCCACCGTGACCTGCTGGCGGATGGGGGCGACGTTGAAGTGCAGCGAGGATAAGTCTTTGGCCAAATCGGCGGCGTGCTTGTAGCGGGAAAACTGGTCTTTCGCCAGCGCTTTGCGCACGATGGCTTCCATCTGCGGCGGCAACGAGGGGTTGAGCGCCGTCACCGAGGGCGCTTCGGCGTTGATGACCTGAAACATCAACTCGGCGGCATTCGTGGCGCGAAACGGCAAGCGCCCGGTGAGCAGGTAAAACAGCATCACGCCCAGCGAATAGACATCGGTCTGTTCGTTGAGCGGGTGCCCTTTGAGCTGCTCCGGACTCATGTACGAGGGCGAACCCACGCCCATGATGAAGGTGGAATCTTCGCCCGCTTCGCGGTTCAAATGCAGCGCCAGGCCAAAATCGCTGATTTTTACGTTGTCTTCTTCGTCAATCAGGATGTTGGCCGGTTTGATGTCCCGGTGCACCACGCCTTGCGAGTGGGCATAGCCCAGCGCCACGCAGCATTTCAACACCAGCGCGACCACGCGCGCCACGGGCAGCAGGCGGTCCGGCGCGCAGAATTCTTCCAGACTGCGCCCGTCGAAATATTCCATCACTACCCAGGCGTCCTCCTGATTGACCACCACTTCGTAAATGCGCACGATGGAAGGATGTTGCAGGCGCTGCGCGGTGTATTCCTCGGCTTTCAGGAGTTTGAGCAGGCGCCGCCGGTTGTTGCCGCGTTCCTGACTGACCGAAAACCGCACGTATTTCAGCGCTACCGGTTCGTTATGCGCCGGATGGCGCACCCGGTAGACCACCGAGGTCGCGCCCCGGCCAATTTCTTCCAGCACTTCGCAGTCGCCGATTTTTTCGGGCATCGCCTCCATCATCATGCTCGCTCTCCGCACAGCCTCAACGGGCGCATCATTCCATATTTTTTCCCATCGCGCGCGCCTAGCGCCGCTCCACCCAGCGAATCCCTTGCCAGGCGGCAAGCAGGAACAGCGCCGAGGGCACCAGCGCGCTCACCACCGGCGGCCAGCCCGCCAGCAGTCCCATGTTTTGCGACAGGCCGTTGAGCAGGTAAAACGCCACGCCCAGCAGCACGCCGGCAAAAATCTTCACGCTCACCGGGCTGGAACGCTGATGGCTCAATGCAAAGGGCACGGCCAGCAAGACCATCACCAGCACCGAGAGCGGATAGGTGAGCTTTTTCCACAGCGCGATGCGAAAGCGGTCGGCGTTCTGGCCGTTGTCGGTCAGAAAGCGGATGTAGGCCATCAGCGGCGGCAGCGACATGCGCTCGGGCACCAGCGTCAGCACGTCGAGCAATTTCGGCGTCAGCCCCGCCTGCCAGCGAAATTCCGCTTCATGGCGCTGTTGCACCGCCGTGCCATCGGGCGCAATGTGCGTCTCGCGCACGTTCTGCAAGCGCCAGTCGCGCGCCTGCTCGTCGTATTCGCCCAGTTCGGCGCGGCGCACGCTGCGCAGGCGGTTTTCGTCGTCAAACTCGTAGAGGCGCACTTCTTTCAGACGACCATCAACCTGCACGGCGCCCACGTTCACAAAGCGCGCGCCATCGCGCACCCACAGCCCGGAGCGCAAACGGCTGCCGAAGTCGTGCCCGGAAGCCGTCAGTTTCCACTGTTCGGCGACTTTTTCCGCCGGCGGTGCCAGCGCTTCGCCCACCGCGAAAGTCGCCACCACCAGCACCGCGCCGCCCACTGCCACCGCGCCCAGCAGGCGGCGCGTCGACATGCCCGAAGCACGCATGACGGTGATTTCGCTGTGCTGCGCCAGCGTGCTCAACGCATAGAGCGCGCCGACCAGCGCGCCAATCGGAAACAGTTCATACGCCCGCCCCGGCACCAGCAGCAACACATAGACCGCCGCCGCACCGAGGCTGTAGCCGCCTTCCAGGTCGCCCAGTTCGTTGATGAAATCAAAAAACAGAAACAACGCCACCAGCGCCAGCATCACCACCAGACTGGAGAGCACAATATCGCGCGCCAGATAGCGGGTCAGCACCGTTCTAATCATTTTTGCGCCCCCTGCGCCTTGCGCGCCCGCCACCAGAACGGCGTCAGCACTTGCCGCCGGTAGAGCAGCAGCGCCGCCGCCGCAAACGCCACCGCGTGCGGCAATATCACCGCCAGCCAGAAGCTGATTGCGTCGCGCCCCACCCAGTTTTGCATGATGCCCATCACGTTGCTGTAGACCAGATAGACCAGAATCGCCAGCACAAAATTGCTGCCGCGCCCGCTGCGCGGATTGACCCAGGACAGCGGAATGGCCAGCATCGCCAGCAGCAAACAGCTCAACGGCGCGCCGATGCGGCTGGAAAGCTCGCCCATGTCCCAGCTATCGCGCCGGGCGAGCAGTTGCGCGGTGGGGATGGTTTTCAGCTTGGAAGAGGCCTTCGCCGGACGCGCGCGCGCCAGCCAGAGGGTGAAGCGTTCAAACTCGGTCACCCGCAGCGCGGCGCTGCCCGGCTGCCCTTCGTAGCGGCGCCCGCGTTCCAGTTCGGCGTGGCGGTTGCCGTGTTCATCGCGCCAGGCGCGCCCCGATTCGGCCACCACAATATCGGTCTCGCCTTCTTTCGTGCTGGCCAGAAACACCCGCCCGAGCTGGCCGCTTTCCACCGCGCCTTGTTCGACGAAAAACACCTGCTGCGCCGAGCGCGATTCGCGAAACACGCCCGGTGCCAGTTGTGTAGCGTCTTCCTGCGCCTGCAACGCCGCCAGTTTCAGCGCGCTGCGATAGTTCGCCCACGGCGACAACCACAGGGATGCTGCCGCGCACAGCACCACAAACGGCAGCGCAAAGCGCAGCAGCGGCCAGACAAACGCCGACAGCGGCACGCCTGCCGATGCCCACACCACCATTTCCGAATCGCGCCAGGCGCGCGAGAGCACCATCAACACCGAAAGGAACACCGCCAGCGTCACCACTACCGGCACCTGCGCCAGCGCCGCGTAGCCCAGCAGCGCAAACACCGCTTTCGGCGGCATCCGCCCGCCGGCGGCCTGACCGAGCAGGCGCACCAGCACCACCGTCATCAAAATCGCCAGCAGCGCCACAAACACCGCCAGCGCCGTCTGCGTCAATTCCTCGCGCAAGGCGCGGCGAAATACGTGCATCCTGCGGCTATCTGCCGCCGAAGCAAACACACGCGGAACGATACTTGCTGCAAACGCCATGCGTACTGACCACCAAAGCGGCTTTTCCGTCTTCTGCGAAAAGCGCCGCTGCAAACAAAAATGGCCGTCTGGCGGCCTGCCTTGCGAACCGTGCGTTTTTTGACGAAGCCCGCACGGCACGCCATAATTCAGGGTTATTTCTGCCTTTCCCAACCCGAGGACAAAGCTGATGCAATTTACCATAAAGGCCGCAGCGCCGGAAAAACTCGGTGCCGACACCCTCGTCTTTGCCGCCTTCCCGGATCAAAACAAACCCGCCCTGCAAAAAAACCAGCCCGCCGCCACCCGCGCCATGGATGCGCACCTGGGCGGCAAGCTCTCTGTCCTCATCGAACGCGGCGCGCTGAAAATGGCCGCTGGCAGCCTGTGTGAGCTGCACGGTTTTGACGAACACAACACCTGCACCCGCATCGTGCTGGTCAGTCTCGGCAAACACGCCGAATTTGGCGAACGCGCCCTGCGCGAAGCGCTGCGCACCAGCGCCCGCGCGCTGGCCGACAGCGTCGGCAAAACCGCCCTCTACGCGCTCACCGCGCTGGAACTCGACCGCCTGCCCGGGCGCGATGCGGCTTGGCTCATGCAGCAGGCCGCCTGCGCGCTGGCAAACGCCACCTACCGCTATGACAGCGGCAAAGCCAAAACCGACAAGACCGACGAGCCGCCCAAAGGCATTGCGCGCATCACCCTGCTGGCCACGCGCGCCGCGCCCGCGCTGCCGCGCGCCGTCGAACAGGGGCAGGCCATCGCCGAAGGCATGGCGCTGGCGCGCCAGTTGGGCGACATGCCCGCCAACCGCTGCACGCCCACCCACCTTGCCGAAACCGCGCAGGCGCTGGGCAAGGAATTTGGCTTCAAGGTGCAGGTGCTCAAACGCAAGGAGATGGAAGGTCTCGGCATGGGCGCGCTGCTCTCGGTCGCCCGTGGCTCGCACCAGCCGCCCAAATTCATCATCCTGCACTATCAGGGCGCAAAGGATGCCGGGCAAAAACCCGTCGTCCTCGTCGGCAAGGGCGTCACCTTTGATTCGGGCGGCATTTCGCTCAAGCCCGGCGAAGCGATGGATGAAATGCGTTTTGACATGTGCGGTGCCGCCAGCGTGCTGGGCGCGATGCGTGCCGCCGCGCGTCTGGCGCTGCCCATCAACGTCGTCGGTCTGATTCCCGCCACCGAAAACCTGCCCGGCGGCAACGCCAGCAAACCCGGCGACGTGGTCACTTCGCTTTCCGGCCAGACCATCGAAATCCTCAACACCGACGCCGAAGGCCGTCTGCTGCTGTGTGACGCCCTCACCTACGCCGAACGCTTCCAGCCCGAATGTGTCATCGACATCGCCACCCTCACCGGCGCCATCATCATCGCGCTGGGCAAGATTCCCTCCGGCCTGATGGCCAATGATGACGAACTGGCGCGCGCCCTCATCGACTGCGGTCAATACAGTGGCGACCGCGTCTGGCAAATGCCGCTGTGGCCGGAATATCAGGAATTGCTCGACAGCAATTTTGCCGACATGGCCAACATCGGCGGGCGCTTCGCCGGTCCCATCACCGCCGCCAGTTTTCTTGCCCGCTTCACCAAAGCCTACCGCTGGGCGCATCTGGATATTGCCGGCACCGCGTGGCTGACCGGCACCAGCAAAGGTGCCACCGGTCGCCCCGTGCCGCTGCTGGTCGAATTTTTGCTGCGCCGCGCCGCGCAGGTCAAAGCCGCCCGCCCCGTGCGCAAAACTTCTGCCCGCAACGCCCGCGCATGAACGCCGCCGCCCCCACCGTCCGTTTTTATTACAACAGCGCGCAGCCCTTGCAGCTTGCCAGCGAACTGCTCGCCAAGCTGCACGCCTCGCGCCCGCAGGGGCGCACGCTGGTGCGCCTGCCGGATGAAGCGGCGCTGGAAGCGCTCGACCGCCTGCTGTGGCAGCAGCACGATTTCCTGCCCCATGTGCCGCTGGACGCCGCGCACGCGCCGCAAACACCCATTTGCCTCACCGCCGCGCATGAGCGCCCCGCGCCTGCCGGTTTTGATGCCTGCCTGAACCTCGTCGCGCAGCCTGCGCCGCCGCACAATTTCACCCAACATCAACTCATCATCGAAATCATCCCCGACCACGAAAACGACCGCATTCCCGCCCGCCAGCGCTGGCACGCCTACCGGCAGGCGGGCTGCACCCTGAAGCCCTTTGACGCCAAAACCAGGAGCGCCTTATGAGCGAGTCCGTCCCGCACGACGAAGACGACCAACTGCACGCATCGGCCAGCCGCCTGATCAACCGCGCGGATGCCCTGCTCAGTCGCGGCGCGCGTTCTCGTTCCTCGCGCAGCAAAACACCGCCGCCGCCGCCTCCTCCTCCCCCGCCGCCACCTCCACCGCCGCCCGCGCCGGAGCCAGAGCCGGAACCCGCACCGGAACCAGAACCGCCCGCGCAAACCGAAGCGCCGCGCCGCCCGCAGCCTTCGTCTGGCGCGGTCACCGCTTCCCTGTTCAACGCCGTGCGCCCGACGACGATGCGCTTTGGCATTCCCACGGTGCCGCTGGAAAATTTCCAGCCCAACATGCAGCGCCCCGTCATTCAGGTGCCGCAGCAAACCACGCCTGACCCGCAGTCTGACCAGCCCGCCGCGCCGCAAGACGCCCCCTCCGAGCCGCCCGAAGAAGCCGCGCTGCCGGACGAAGAAACCAACGCCCCGCCGCCGCCCAAACGCCCGGTCTCGGAACTGGCGCTGGCCGAGCACCTGCTCAGCATCGAAGCGGACATCACCCGCGCGCTCGAACAATGGATGGCCAGCGAACTGCCCGAACTGCTGCAACAGGAATTTGCCGTCTTCGCCTCCGAACTGCACACCCGCCTGAGCGCCCACGCGCGCGCCACGCTCACCACCGTGCTCTCCGAGAGCATCGCCGAAGGCTTGAGCAAAGCCGCCGCCGAAGCCGAAGCCGAAGAACCGCCCAACGAATAAACCCGCCCTGACTGTATGGCACAAAACAAACAACCCGCCTACGACGAATCTTCCTTCCGCGTCCTCAAAGGGCTGGAACCCGTGCGCGAACGCCCCGGCATGTACACGCGCACCGACAGCCCCGCGCACATCATTCAGGAAGTCATCGACAACGCCGCCGACGAAGCGCTGGCCGGTGCCGCCAAAAGCATCGCCGTCACCCTGCACACCGATGGTTCCGTGACGGTGGAAGACGACGGGCGCGGCATCCCCGTGGGCGAACATCCCGAAGAAGGCGTGCCGGTGGTCGTGCTCGCCTACACCCGGCTGCACGCCGGTGGCAAATTCGACAAACGCACCGACAACAGCGCCTACGCCTTTTCCGGCGGGCTGCATGGCGTCGGTGTGTCGGTGACCAATGCGCTCTCCACCCGCATTGAAGTCGACATCCGGCGCGACGGTCAGCAACACCGCATCGTCTTCAGCGACGGCGGCGAACACATCGGCGCGCTGGAAAATCTCGGCGCGTGCGGGCGCAAAACCGGCACCCGCGTGCGCGTCTGGCCAGATGCGCGCTATTTCGACAGCCCCCGCATCCCGCTGGCGGAACTCGAACGCCTGCTGCGCAGCAAAGCCGTGCTGCTGCCCGGCGTGTCGGTCAGCCTCACCACCGAATCGACCAATGCCGACCAACCGCCCGCCGTCAAAACCTGGCAATACCCGGACGGGCTGCGCGGTTATCTCACCGAACTGGCCGCAGACACCGCCGCGCTCGCCCCCGTATTTACCGGCGAACGCTACGCCGACGCCGAAGACGGTCAATTTGCCGCCGGTGAAGGCGCCGCCTGGGCGCTCGGCTGGTTTGACGGCAACGTACCCAGCGAATCCTATGTAAACCTGATTCCCACCGTCGCCGGCGGCACGCACGAATCGGGGCTGCGCGCGGGCGTGTTTGAAGCGCTGAAATCCTTCATCGAACACCACGCCCTGCTGCCGCGCGCCGTCAAGTTGCAACAGGAAGACGTCTGCGGCCCGATGAGCTTCATCCTCTCGGCGCGGATGCTCGACCCGCAGTTTCAGGGGCAGGTGAAGGAAAAACTCAGCTCGCGCGACGCCGTCAAACTCATCAGCACGCAGGTGCGCGACCCGTTTGAACTGTGGCTCAACAACAATGTCGAAGCCGGGCGCGCCATTGCCGAACGCGCCATCAAGCAGGCAATGAGCCGCCAGAAAAGCGCGCAGAAAGTCGAAAAGAAAAAGACTTCCGGCGTTGCCGTGCTGCCCGGCAAGCTGGCCGACTGCGAATCGGACGACATCACGGAAAACGAACTCTTCCTCGTCGAAGGCGATTCCGCCGGCGGTTCCGCCAAAATGGCGCGCAACAAAGAAACCCAAGCCATCCTGCCATTGCGCGGCAAAGTGCTGAACTCCTGGGAAGTCGACCCCGACCGCCTCTACGCCAACGCCGAAATTCACGACATTGCCGTCGCCTTGGGCGTCGACGCCCACAACCTGCACGACAACCCCGACCTCTCCGGGCTGCGCTACGGCAAAGTCGTCATCATGTCGGATGCCGACGTCGACGGCGCGCACATCCAGACGCTGCTGCTCACCCTCTTTTATCGTCATTTCCCGAAACTCATCGCCGCCGGACACATCTACATCGCGCAACCGCCGCTGTACCGCGTCGACCTGCCCGCCATCGGCAAAAAACGCCCCGCCCGCCGCCTGTATGCGCTGGATGCGGACGAACTCGACAACATCCGCGAACGCGCCCAACAAGAAGGCATCAGCGCCGAGCGCATCGAAGTAGGCCGCTTCAAGGGCTTGGGCGAAATGAACCCGGAACAGTTGCGCGAGACCACCATGGATCCCGCTACCCGCCGCGTACTGCCCGTGCGCGTGCGCGCAGACGCCGAAGAAGCCACCCGCAACCTCTTCACCCTGCTCATGGGCAAATCCGAATCCGCCAACCGCCGCGCCTGGATGGAAGAAAAAGGCAACCGCGTCGAAGCCGACGTATAACGCGCCCGCCCGGCGGCGCGCTTTGCGCTGCCCTTGCCCGCTTACGCTTTGCCCTTGCGGGCGTACACATCCGCCTCGCCCGGCGGGCGGGTTTTGAAACGGCGGTGCACCCAGTAATACTGTTCGGGATGCGGGCGAATGCCCGCTTCGATGGCGGCGTTCATGCGTGCGGCATCGGCGGCGTCATCGTCGCCGGGAAAGTTTTCCCACGGCGCGCTGATGCGAACGCGGTAGCCTTGGCCGCCGGGCAGGATTTGCGTGGTGCAGGTGAGCACGCGCGCGTGCGCAACACGGGCAAGGCGCGAGAGCGTGGTGAGCGTGGCCGCAGGCGTGCCGAAAAAGGGTGCGAAGACGGCGTCTTTCATGCCGTGGTCCAAATCCGGCAGGTAATACAGGCCGTGCGTGCCCTGGCGCAACATGCGCAGCACCGGGCGCACGCCTTCTTCGCGCGAAAAAATGTGGGTATCACCAAAGCGGGTGCGCCCGTGGTAGAGCAGGCGGTCAAAAACGGGGTTTTTCTGGTGCGCGTAGATGCTTAACCAATCCCATTCCAGCGCCATGCGCGTGCCGCACAAATCCAGCCCGACAAAATGCGGGGCGAGCAAAATGACCGGCGTTTTTGCGGCAAACAGGGCATCGAGATGTTCACGCCCCTCAATGTGCACAATGCGCCGCAGCCGCGCAGGCGATGCCCACCACGCCAAGCCACGTTCCAGAAAACTGCGCCCGAGCACGCGAAAATGCGCCGCCAGCAGGCGCGCGCGCACATCCTCATCAAGTTCGGGAAAACACAGTCGCAGGTTGGTGGCGGCAATCTGGCGGCGACGGCGCAGCAGGTGGCG
>JAFZMK010000229.1 GCA_017553285.1 Rhodocyclaceae bacterium | reverse complement strand
GTGCCCACCGGCATGAACACCGGCGTTTCCACCACGCCGTGCAGCAAATGCAAACGACCACGGCGCGCCGCGCCATCGTTGGCGAGGAGTTCAAACTGCATCCGCTTCACTCCTGTGGGTGATGAACATCGCATCTCCGTAACTGAAAAAGCGCATTTTCGCCGCCACCGCCTCGGCATACGCCGCGCGGATGGCATCCATGCCGGCAAAGGCGCTCACCAGCATCAGCAGTGTGGAGCGCGGCAAATGAAAGTTGGTCAGCAGCGCGTCGACGACGCGAAAACGATAGCCCGGCGTGATGAACAAGCGCGTCTCGCCGCCGCCCGCGCGCACCTCGCCCTGCGCTGTTGCCGCCGATTCCAGCGCCCGCAGGCTGGTCGTGCCCACCGCCACCACGCGCGCACCACGCGAGCGCGCCGCCGCAATTGCCGCCACCGTATCTTCGGGTACGAAATAGCGTTCCGCGTGCATCACGTGTTCATCCAGATTTTCCGTGCGCACCGGCTGAAACGTGCCCGCGCCCACATGCAGTGTGACCCGCGCCAGATGCGCCCCGCGCGCGGCGATGGCATCCAGCAGCGGCGCATCAAAATGCAGCCCCGCCGTGGGTGCCGCCACCGAACCGGATTCGCGCGCAAACACCGTCTGATAGCGCTCGTCATCCGCCGCATCGGCAGCGCGTGTAATGTACGGCGGCAGCGGCAACTTGCCGTAGCGCGCAAGCCACGTCTCCAGCGGCGCTGAATCGGGAAAACGCAGCCGGAAAAACGTCCCCTCGCGCCCCAGTACTTCCACCGCAAACGCTTCTTCCGACAACAACAAGCGCGTGCCCGCGCGCGGTGCCTTGCTCGCCCGCACCTGCGCCAGCGCCTCGTGCTCGCCCAGTGCGCGCTCAATCAACACTTCCACCTGTCCGCCCGAAGATTCCTTCACCCCGAACAAACGCGCCCGCACCACCCGCGTGTCATTGACCACCAGCACATCGCCCGCGCGCAGCCAGCGCGGAAAATCCCGCATTCCCGCCTGCGAGCGCTGTTTGCCGTCCAAAACCAGCAAACGGCTGGCAGAGCGCACCGCCGCAGGTGCCTGCGCGATGAGTTCTGGGGGCAACGCATAATCAAAATCGGCAAGAGAAAAACGCATCGCGCACTTGCTTCCGCACAAAAGGCTGGGATAATACCAAGCCCCATCGCCGGGATGGCGGAACTGGTAGACGCAGCGGACTCAAAATCCGCCGGTAGTGATACCGTGGGGGTTCGATTCCCCCTCCCGGCACCATCTGCACAAACAAAGGTCGCCTCTGTCTGGCGGCTTTTTTGTTGTCTGCCGTGCGTGCCCGTGGCGGATTATTTCAGTGCATACCACACGTCGCGTCCGCGCCCATGTTGTTCCAGATGGTTGCGGCGGGTCAGCTCGCGCAAGTGCAGCTTCAACGTATTGCGGCTGGTGCCTGTCAGCCGGATGGCATCCATCATCGTCACGCGCCCGTGTTCCCGGGCAAATTCCACGATTTGCAGCGACAAGTTGTATACCCATTTACACCCATTTCCGTCACAAAAGTCCATAAATGGGTGTAAATGGGTGTACTTTTGGGTGTCGGTGGCTTGAGTTGGTTCTGTTCGGGGCGGCAGCGGGCGCGCAAAGCGTCGGTCGGCGTGTTGCGGCAAAACGGTACAATGGCAGGAGCAAAGCAAGTCGAACCGCGCCAGCAAAGCAACGTCCCGGCTGCGTCGGCATCTCAACCTGCGACAAGAGGCACGCCATGCTGCTATTTGGGAAAAAGGTAGAAATCTACGCTGGCAAAGACGAAGCGCAATTTGAAGCCATCAAGAGACGGCTCAAGGAAAGCAAAATCAGATTCGGCACTGGCTGGACGCAAAGCGAAATCGTCGGCGGCTGCGGCTGCAAAATCAACGTAAAACAGGTTGCCAACCCCAATTACACGCCCTTTACGTGGTACCTCTTCGTCCGCCCGCAAGACGAAGCCCGCGCCCGCGCGCTGGTCGAAAATGTCGCCCCCGCAAAATAACAGGCAACCCATCCCACGCCACGGAGTGCCCCCATGAACGACCCCGTCATCACCCTGAACACGGAACGCAACCGCTTTGAAACCACTCAGGACGGCCACACCGCTTGGCTATCGTTTGTCCGCCTGCCCGATTTGTGCGCACGGGGGCGGGCGTGCCGCTTTCACGCGCACGCCCGTTGCGCGTTGCGTATCGCCCTGTCTGCAAAATTTCCGTATATGCTTCGCAAGCACTTTCCTGTCCAACGAAGGCCACGTTTATGTCCGCCCCTCTTGTGAATCAGGCCGCCTTGCAGCAGGCCGCCGAGCAGCGTATCCACACAGGCCACGAAAGCGCCCCTTTTCTGCTGGCGCTCGTGCATTTGCGCGACCTTTCCCGCATCCGCCGCCTGCACGGGGAAGAGACCGCCCGCGCCACGCGGGAGGCTGTGATTGCCAACCTGCAACGGGTGCTGCGCCCGGCAGATTGCATCGCGCCAACGCAGGATGATGAGCAGCTTGTGCTGTTTGCCACGCTGCGCTCCGCGCATGAGGGCACGCTTCGCCTGCGCGAGTTGTACGAGGCTGCCAGCCTGCCGCTCAACATTCCGGTGCAAGAACAAGGCAGCCCGCCCGTGCGCGCCTGCGCGCTGACCATCGCCGCCGCGCGTTTTCCGCAAGACGCAGGCGATTTTGCCGCACTGGAACAATGCGCGCAGCAAACCTTGCCCCTGCTGCGCGCCGAAAGCAAAGCGTTTGGCTTTCCCGAAAAAATCGACCGGCCATCTGCCAGCGAAGAACAGGAACGGGAACGCTTCGATTTCGAGCAGCGCCTGCGCGACGCCATCACCCAGCGCACGCCCATCCGCGCCTACTATCAGCCCAAAGTGCGCATCCGCAGCAATGAGGCCACGGTGCACGGCTTTGAGGCGCTGGTTCGCTGGCAGGACGGAGGTCAGCTCGTCTCTCCGGGCAAGTTCATCACCGTTGCCAAGGAACTCGACCTGCTGGATGCGCTGGCCGAAATCATGCTGGAAAACATCGCGCGAGACCTCGACGGGCTGCGCGATGTTTATGGCGAAGACATCCGCGTCAGCTACAACCTTTCCGCCGCGCAAGTCACCGATCACGACTTTATCCGCCGGCAGACCAGAACCATCCGGCAGCATGATCTCGCGCGCAACCTGATTATCGAAATCACGGAAGACCAATACCTTCCGCCCGAATCGCTCCCGCCTTCCTTTCAGCCCGGCGTGGAATCCGACCACCTGCGCATCGCCATGGACGACTTCGGCACGGGCTTTTCCTCGCTCGCCATGCTGGCAAGAATCAACATCGACGAAATCAAGATTGACCGCGCACTGGTGCAAGACATTCATCTCAAGAAAAATCACCAGCACATCCTCAATGCCATCGACGCCATCGTTACGCGGCTGGAAATTCCGCACGCCGTTGTCGAAGGCGTTGAAACATACGACGAACTGAAGTATTTGCGGGAACACGTACCGCGTCTGGACATCATCCAGGGCTTTCTGTTTGGCCACCCAGAACCCGTCTGGCACTGGCTGCAACACCCGCTGGACGCCCAAGCCATTCTGGCAAAACAAGCGGACGCATCGTCCTCCCGGTAAAACGCGCACATTCACCTGCCGCAAAGGAGCTTCACCATGCCACAGCAGCAACCACCCGCAATCGATTTCCAGACGCTGCTTCAATATGCCCAAGCAGGAGATACCGACGCGCAGTGTCAGTTGGGCTTGTGTTACGCCCTGGGCGATGGTGTGGCGCAGGACACAGCGGAAGCTACGTGCTGGTGGCGTTTGGCTGCGGAACAGGGACATACGGACGCGCAATTCAATCTGGCCTTGTGCTACGCCAAGGGTATGGGCGTGCCGCAGGACAAAACGGAAGCTGCACACTGGTATTGCTTGGCTGCGGAGCAGGGACATGCGGCTGCGCAATTCAATCTGGGCGTGTGCTATGCCCAAGGCGAGGGCGTGCCAGAGGATAAGGAAGAATCTGTGCGCTGGTACCGCGTGGCTGCGGAGCAAGGGCTTGCGGATGCGCAATTCAATCTGGCTCTGTGCTACAACAAGGGCGAAGGCGTACCGCATGACAAGGCGAAAGCTGCGCACTGGTTTCGCGAGGCCGCAGAACAGGGGCATACGGACGCACAACACAATCTGGGCGTGTTCTACGCCCAAGGTGAGGGCGTGCCGCAGGATTGGGCGGAAGCTGTGCGCTGGTTTCGCGAGGCCGCAGAACAGGGGCATGAGGATGCGCAATTTAAGCTGGACTGGTGCTACGCTGAGGGCATGGGCGTGCCGCAAGACAAGGCAGAAACCATGCAAAGCTGTGCAGGCGAGCAATCCAAGCCAGGTCTGTGCTACGCCCAAGGTGAAGGCGTGCCACAGGTCTGGGTAGAAGCTGCGCGTCGGCTTCGCTTGGCTGCGGAGCAGGGACATACGAAAGCGCAATTCATATTGGGTATGTGCTACGCCCTTGGCGAGGGCGTGCCGCAGGACTGGGCAGAAGCTGTGCGTTGGTATCGCTTGGCTGCGGAGCAGGGGGTGGCGGAAGCTCAATTCAAGCTGAGTGCTTGCTACGCCGCAGGCAATGGAGTGGATCAGGACTGGATAGAAGCTGTGCGCTGGTGCCGTGAGGCTGCGGAGCAGGGACATATGGACGCGCAATTCAATCTTGCTCTGTGCTACGAGCGAGGCGACGGTGTGACACAAAACACGGCAGAAGCTGTGCGCTGGTATCGCGAGGCTGCGAAACAGGGACATACGGACGCGCAATTCAATCTGGGTGTGTGCTACGACCGAGGTGATGGAGTATCGCAGGACTTGGCAGAAGCTGTGCGCTGGTATCGCGAGGCTGCGGAGCAGGAACATGCGGGTGCGCAATTCAATCTTGCACTGTGCTACGCCCGGGGCGAGGGTGTGCCGCAGAACAAGGAAGTAGCTGCGCACTGGTACCGTGAGGCTGCGAAGCGGGGGCATGCGGGCGCGCAAGCCAATCTGGCCTATTGCTACGAGCAGGGAGAAGGTGTGGCGCAGAACACAGCGGAAGCTGTGCGCTGGTATCGCTTGGCCGGGGAGCAGGGGCATGCGGGGGCGCAAGCCAATCTGGGCTGCTGCTACTACCAAGGCAAGGGCGCGGAGCAAGACAAGACAGAAGCCGCGCGCTGGTATCGCAAAGCTGCGAAACAGGGGTACGTGGAGGCGCAATTTCGTATGGGGGTGTGCTACGCGCTGGGCGAAGGTGTGGCGCAAGATGCGGCAGAAGCCGCGCACTGGTACCACGAGGCAGCGAAGCAGAGGCATATGGATGCGCAATTCAATCTGGCTTTGTGTTACGACCAAGGCGAAGGTGTGGCGCAAAATACGGCGGAGGCGGTGCGCGGGTACCGCGAGGCGGCGAAGCGGGGGCATGTGGAAGCGCAGCTCATTCTGGGCGTGCGCCACTTCCGGGGCGACCGACCCAATCTCTGCGCCGGTCTGGCGGAACACTACAAAGAGCGGCTTCGGGCAGGGCTGGTTCTGCGCTCGTTTTTCCCGCATCAGGCGCTTGGCTACCATCAGGAACGCTATGACCCGGATGCCGCAGCTACCACTCTGTCCAAACTGACCAGGCGGGAAAATGTCCCGGATGCCTTGTTGTCTCCGGTGCAGTGCTACTTGCAGGGCGAGCATTATTTTCACGGCAGCGGGGAGCGGGAAGATCGGGTCGAGGCCGTCGTCCAGTGGCAAATGGCCGCACAGCAGCAGTACCCGTGGGCGCAGTACCGGCTGGCGCAGGCGTATCAGTTTGGCTGGGGCGGTCTGGAAAAGGATGAGGAGGCGGCGTTTGCGTGGTTTATGCAGGCTGCGGAGCAGGGCATCGTCGATGCGATGCGGGAAGCGGGCAAATGCCTGATTGCAGGGCGAGGCGTGGCGCGCGATGCGGCGCAGGGGGCGGACTGGTTGCGCCGGGCAAACTTGCCGCAGGCGTGGGTTTTGCTCGGGCAGTTGCATGAGCGGGGCAGGGACGTGCGTCAGGACGAGGATGCGGCGCGGCGGTGTTATGAGACTGCGGGCGAGACGAACGCACAGGCGCAATGGCTGCGGGGGCGGCTGGGGCTGCGCAGTGCGGATGAGCGACAGCAGCGCGCGGGCGTGCAGTGCCTTATCGACGCGGCGATGCTGGCAGAGCGGGCGACGGGCGAGTTTGCCGAAATGGACATTCTCTTTGCCGAGACCGCCTTCATTCTGGGCGAACTCCATCTGCATGGCATGGAAGCAGGGCGCGCGGCGGCACTTGCGCGTCTGGATGCGCTGGAAGCGCGGCTGTTTCAGCACAACCTCAATCACCAGTCCCTTGAATGTGACCAGAACGAATGGCCGTCCATTGCCCCCGCGCCGCGCTCACCGGGCGGCGAGGACGGGCATGAAGCCCGCATCTGGCTGAATCGTGCAGCACAATATGGCCACCACGCCGCCATCGTGCGCCTTGCCGCTTTTGCGGCATGAAACATGGCGCGCGCAAGGCGCGGCAGCGTCTCGCGCTTATTGTTGCGCCCAGACTTCGATGCGCACGATTTCGTCGGGCGGGCACAGGGCGATGTTGGCGGGGCGGATGTCCAGTTCGCCTTCCGGTGCCAGACAGTCGCGCGTCAAACACGGCAGCACCGCCAACGCGCGGGCAAGATAGACGCTGGGGAAGCCGCCGTTTTCCAGCTCTTGCACCTGTCCGGCTTGTACCCGTTCTTGCAGCCAGCCCAGCCCGTCTTGCCCGGTTTCCCAGATGGCCAGCGTGGTGCGGTCGGCGGGGTCTTCGGCTTGCTCTGCCGCTACGCCTGCCGTCATCGAAACCGCTACCCAGTACGCTGCCATCGTGTTTGCCTTTGTCGCCAGTGAAAAACCACGCCGCAAGGTAATCGGGAACGCGCGCGCCGTCAATCCGCACCCGCGCGAGGCGAACATTCGCGCGCTGATTGCTGCGCACAGGCAGGAGGTGGCAGCGCTGAAAGAAGTGCGCGAGCGCGATGACAGGTTGATTCGCCTGAAAGCTGAACGTACACAGAAGGCGCAGCCGCTGATTCAGGAGCGCGACGAGAAACTGGCGGCGCTGCGAGCAGAAGGCGGTTCGCGGAGTGACGAGTTTTACCTCAAACTTGAATACGACCGGCGCATTGATGCGGCGCAGGCAGAGGTTAATTCTGCTATCGAGGCTGTGCGCAGCGAGTATCAGCAGGGCATTGATGCCGTAAGTGCGGAGTATGAGCAGCGCATCCAGAAGGCAGAGGCGGAGCATAAACGGCGCATTGCTGCTGCTAATGAAGAGTGGGAGCGGGCGCATTACGGGGGCGCTAATCTTGTTCGCAGCATGTATCAGCCGCGCATGGATGCTCTTCACGATGAGCTTGACCTGCGCATAAAAGACATTTTAGATGAATTTGAACATATCACGGAACCCGTTCGCGCGAAGTACGAGCGGATTATTGATGATGTTCGCACGAAGTACAAGAAACGAATTGATGCTGTTTATGAAAAGCACTTCAATGCCATTGAAGATTTTCGCGCGAAATATGAGCTTCTCGACAGATTCCGCAAGCTGCCATTGCCAAACAAAGGGTACAAATCCTAACCATTGGGAGCAAATGAACGTCATTGCGCACATGCGCCTGACCAATTTTGACGGCGGCAAGACGTTGTTTGTGGAGGAGTTGCAGAGCGATTGGGCGCAGGATAAGCGCGCAGCAAAGAGTGTGCCGGATGCGCCGTTTGTCGGCAGCACGGGCAAGTGGCTGGATTTGCTGCTGAAGAATGTGCTGATTGAGGCGGCCAACGGCAGGTATTCGCGCGTGTCGTTTGTCACGGGCGAGCAATCCAGCGAGCGGTATTCGCTGCACACGCAGGTGGATAGTTTAAGGTATGACGGTCACACGTTGTTTGCGCAGCCGAGGAAAGGCGGGCAGGAGTTGATACACGATGCTACGCCGGAGCAGTTGCCGGAGTTTGTCGGCAAAGAGATTGCTGAACGGCTGATTGCCGAGCAGCGGGCGCACGGCGAGGCGATGCTTGAGGGCAATGGCTTGCGCGTGACGAACGCTGGTATGCACGAGTTTTACGACAAAATCGTGCCGCGCGCGATGGAGAAATTGCTGCGCAAGCTGGACAAGGGGGCGCGGCTGGAGCGTGTGCTCCAAGAAGAGACCGGCGCGAAGCAGTGGAGTTTTGCTCTCTCCGATGCAATGCGCGACAAGCTGGCCGAGGGGCTGCCGCTGTTCCGCCGCGCCGAACCCGTGCAGGGCACGGCGCAGACCTTTGCGCAGTGGAAGCGCGAGCTTGACGCGGGCGAAACTGACCTGAAGTATCCGGACTGGTTGAAGCATGGCACTGGCGTAACGCAGGCGGACGTGGAGGCGGTGCGCGCGCTCAATGAGGCGATGGTACGCTATGGGCTTGGTAAGGATTGGAGCAATGCGTATGAAGCGGTTGAATTGCCTGACGCTCTTTCTGGAATCCGGGAGGCGGTTCAAGCTGCCTTCGGGCGAGACATTCGAGCAGTTGCGCCGACCGCAGC
>JAFZMK010000024.1 GCA_017553285.1 Rhodocyclaceae bacterium | reverse complement strand
CTGACGCCCTGCGCGTCTTCCACCTCGCCAAGAGCTTTGGTGCGCATCGCGTGTTGCGCGATATTCACCTGCGCGTGCGCCACGGCGAAGTGGTTGCCATCATCGGCCCGTCCGGTTCGGGCAAGAGCACATTGCTGCGCTGCCTGAACCATCTGGAAACCGCCGATGTCGGTCACATTCTGGTCGAAGGCGAAGTGCTGCTGCGCACCGGCGAGGCCGTCGCGGAGGATGCCGCACCACCCGCGCCGCCGCCCGAGGCGCAGGCACAGTACAGCCCGCAGGCGGCGAACATCTGCCGCAAGATGGGCATGGTGTTTCAGCACTTCAACCTGTTTCCGCACATGACCGTGCTGCAAAACCTCATCGAAGCACCCGTGCTGGTCAAGCGCGTGCCGCGCGAGCAAGCCATCGAACGCGCCATGGCGCTGCTCGACAAAGTGGGACTGGCCAATTGCGCCGAACGTTACCCGGCGCGGCTTTCCGGCGGGCAAAAGCAGCGCGTCGCCATCGCCCGCGCGCTGGCGATGGAGCCGAAAATCATGCTCTTTGATGAACCGACCAGCGCGCTGGACCCGGAACTGACCGGCGAAGTGCTGCGCACCATGCGCCAGCTTGCCGCCGAACACATGACCATGCTCGTCGTCACGCATGAGATGGCCTTCGCCCGCGAAGTGGCGCACCGCGTCCTGTTCATGGACGAGGGCACGATTCTGGAAGACCGCCCCGCCAGCGAATTTTTCTTCGCCCCCGAACATCCCCGCGCGCAGGCGTTTTTGCGCCACATGCTCTGAGCGCGCGGCTCAAAGCGCTGTCGCCAGCAGCCGTTTGGCATACAGATACCCATCGGCGCGCACTTCGCCCAATCCCAGAAACGCCGCCTGCCGGTACAAACGGCACAGCCCCGCCGCGCCCTCTTGCGGCGCGCGGATGCGCTGGCCGTGCAGGATTGCGCGCGCCGCATCACCATCCAGCGCCAGCGCGGGCACGTCTTGCAGCAGCGCGTCCACCGGTGCGAGCAGTGCTTCGCGCTGTGCTTCCTCGGTGGCTTCCAGCGCGTCCAAGGTGACGGCGTCTTCAATGCGCAGCGCGCCAATCGCCGTGCGCCGCAAGGCAACGAGATGCGCGCCGCAGCCCAGGCGCTCGCCCATATCCTCTGCCAGCGTGCGGATGTAGGTGCCTTTGGAACAGGTGACATGCAGCGTGAAGCTGGCGCTGGCGGCGTCAAAATCGCCCGTTTCCAGCGCCAGAATGCGCACGCGGCGCGGCGCGCGTTCTACTTCCACGCCCGCGCGGGCGTAAGCGTAGAGCGGTTTGCCATCGCGCTTGAGCGCCGAATACATCGGCGGCACTTGCTCAATTTCGCCGCAAAACGCGCTTGCCGCCTGCGCGATGTCGGCGGCATTGACCGTCACCGCGCGCCGTTCCAGCACCGCGCCTTCGGCGTCCCCCGTCTCGGTGCGCTCGCCCAGGCGCACGCGCGCCTGATAGCTTTTGTCGGCATCGAGCAGCGTGCCGCAAAACTTGGTGGCTTCGCCAAAGGCCAGCGGCAGCAGACCGGTCGCCAGCGGGTCGAGCGTGCCGGTATGCCCCGCGCGCGCGGCGCGCAGCAACCAGCGGGCGCGCTGCAAGGCGGCATTGGAACTCAGCCCCGCCGGTTTATCCAGCAGCAGCAGACCGTGCACGGGCAGGCGCGCGCGGCGCGGCGCGCGCTCATTCGCGGCGGGCGTTATCGTCGTCATCGGCGTGTTGGGCGGCGTTGGCCTGGTCTTCGCGGATTACGCGCGCAATCAGGCTGTCCATGCGGCTGCCTTCTTCGACGCTGGCGTCAAAATGAAAATGCAGCTCCGGCGTGGTGTGGATGCGCACGCGCCGGCGCAGTTCGCGCCGCAAAAAGGGCGCGGCGCGGCGCAGTCCGGCAAGGGTCTCCTCCAGATGTTCGCGCCCGTCCATGAGGGTGAAATAGACTTTGGCGTGCGCGTAGTCGGGCGAGATTTCCAGATCGGTCAGCGTCACGAAGCCGACGCGCGGGTCTTTGACTTCGCTGCGGATGAGTTCGGCCAACTCGCGCAGCAACTGGCTGGCGACGCGCTGGCTGCGGGAATATTCCTTGGGCATGGGCGTGAGACAAAAACGGGAAAACAAAAACACGCACGCGCGCCCGGTTGCGGGCGCGCGCGCCAATGGACGAAAACTGCGCGACGCTTACAGCGTGCGCGCGATTTCCTGAATTTCGTAGACTTCGATCTGGTCGCCTTCGGCGATGTCGTTGAAGTTTTTCACCGACAGGCCGCACTCGAAACCGGCCTTGACTTCCTTCACGTCGTCCTTGAAACGTTTGAGCGAATCCAGCTCGCCATCGAAAATGACAATGTGATCGCGCAAAATGCGCACCAGCGCACCACGGCGCACCTGCCCTTCCTTGACGAAACAGCCCGCCACGGCACCGACCTTGGGCACGCGGAAGACCTGGCGGATTTCCACCATGCCGATGACGTTTTCGCGTTTTTCCGGCGCCAACATGCCGGAGAGCGCGGCTTTCACGTCATCGACCACGTCGTAGATGATGTTGTAGTAGCGAATGTCGACGCCGAAGTTTTCCGCCAGCTTGCGCGCGCCCGAATCGGCACGGCTGTTGAAGCCGATAATCACCGCCGAGGAGGTTTGCGCAAGGTTCACGTCCGATTCGGAAATGCCGCCCACCGCCGCGTGCACCACCTTGACGCGCACTTCTTCGGTGGACAGTTTGAGCAAGGATTGCACCAGCGCTTCTTGCGAACCTTGCACGTCGGCCTTGACGATCAACGCCAGTTCCTTGACGCCGGTCTCACTCATCTGGTCGAACATGTTTTCCAGCTTCGCCGCCTGCTGGCGCGCCAGTTTCACGTCGCGGAACTTGCCTTGACGGAACAGCGCAATTTCGCGGGCTTTCTTCTCATCGGCCAGCACGATGACTTCGTCACCCGCCGCTGGCACATCCGACAGACCGAGAATTTCCACCGGAATCGAAGGACCGGCTTCATCCAGATTGCTGCCGTTTTCATCGAGCATGGCGCGCACGCGCCCGTAGGTGGCACCCGCCAGCAAGGTGTCACCCTTGCGCAGCGTGCCAGACATCACCAGCATCGAAGCCACCGGGCCGCGCCCTTTGTCCAGCCGCGCTTCCAGAATCAAGCCCTTGGCGTGGGTGTCGCGCGGCGCTTTCAGTTCCAGCACTTCGGCTTGCAGCAGCACGGCTTCGAGCAACTCGTCAATGCCCTGCCCGCTTTTTGCCGAGACGTGGATGAACATGGCGTCCCCACCGTATTCTTCCGGCACCACGCCTTCTGCCACCAGTTCCTGCTTGACGCGCTCGGGGTTGGCTTCGGGTTTGTCGATTTTGTTGACCGCCACCACCAGCGGCACCTTCGCCGCCTGCGCGTGGTGGATGGCTTCGCGCGTCTGCGGCATGACGCCGTCATCGGCAGCGACCACCAAAATCACAATGTCGGTCGATTGCGCCCCGCGCGCACGCATGGCGGTAAAGGCTTCGTGCCCCGGGGTATCGAGGAAGGTAATCATGCCGCGCGGGGTCTCGACGTGATAGGCACCGATGTGCTGCGTGATGCCGCCGACTTCGCCCATCGCCACCTTGGCGGTGCGGATGTAGTCGAGCAGCGAGGTTTTGCCGTGGTCGACGTGCCCCATGACGGTGACCACCGGCGCACGCGGCAGCAGTTCGCTGTCGATGTGCTCGGCTTCGCCTTCCAGCAAGAAGGCATCCGGATCGTCGAGCTTGGCGGAAAACGCCTTGTGCCCCATTTCTTCCACCACAATCATGGCGGTTTCCTGATCCAGCACCTGGTTGATGGTGACCATGGTGCCCATCTTCATCAGCACCTTGATGACCTCGGCGGCTTTCACCGCCATCTTGTGCGCCAGATCGGCCACGGTGATGGTCTCGGGCACGTGCACTTCGCGCACCACCGGCTCGGTGGGTGCCTGGAAGGCTTGCTGGTCAAGACGCTGCTTGTTGCCGCGCACCTTGCCGCCGCCTTTCGCGCCACGTCTGGCGTTGTCGTCGGCAGCGCCGCGCGTCTTGATGCCACCACGATGACGGCGTTCGTTGTCGTCCCCGTTGGTGTCCCGACGATGGTCGCGTTCCTTGCCACGCGCATCCCCGCGCCCGGTGCCTTTGCCGGGCGCAGGCGCGGCATCACCGCGCGCGGGCGCGGCAGGCGGCGCTTCGGCAGCGGCGCGGGCGCGCTCTTCGGCTTCTTTGCGGCGCGCTTCTTCTGCTTCGCGGCTGGCCGCTTCGCGTTCCTGACGGGCAAGCATGTCGGCTCGCTGGCGGTCGCGCAGTTCACGATAGCGGTCGGATTCGCGCGCGCGCGCGGCACGTTCTTCTTCGCTGAGCACCACGGGTTTGATCACCGGGCGCTGCTTGGCAGCGGCCTTGGGCTTG
>JAFZMK010000228.1 GCA_017553285.1 Rhodocyclaceae bacterium | reverse complement strand
GGCTTTCACGAGAACTCGGTTGGTTTTTACGCAGCCGCTGATATGGGAATCATGTTGACCAAGTTCAAGTCTGAAAGTTTCCCCTTGACGATTGTGGATTGCCTTTTCGCGGGCAAACCGTACATCGCCACCGCAGTTGGCGAAATCAAAAACATGCTTGCCACCGAGCACGGACTTGCTGGCAGCGTGGTCGATTTGGAAGGCTGGGAGATTCCGGTAGACCAGGTTGCCAAGATTATCGCAACTTACGCAACGGATTCTGCTGTAATGCAATCCGCCCAAAAAGTGGTGCCTGAAGCAGCGAGCAGATATAAAATTGACGTGGTTGCCAAACAATATGTGTCAATATTTGAACGCGACATACAAGCGTGGCGCAACAATGAAAAAGCGGATGTTTGAGGATAAAGATATGTCAGAAAATAGATTTCCAACCGGCGAAGGCAGGCGTTGCCTTGTGCTGGGCGGGCGGGGGTTTATCGGTTCGCACCTGGTTTCAGCGCTGCTGAGGCGCGGATTCCGCGTGCGATGCTTTGATCGACCTCATGTTGAGCCGATCGGGGAGAGTTTTCTTTCCAATCCGAACTTTGAGTTGTATGAAGGGGACTTTGCCAGTGAGTCGGATGTGGCGGAGGCGATTCGTGATTGTGCGTTCTGTTACCACCTGGTGTCGACTACGCTGCCAAAATCATCCAATCTCGATCCAATTTTTGATGTGGAAAGCAATGTGGTCGGGTCGATACGTCTGCTGAACCACGCGAAGAAGAACGGGCTTCAGAAGATAATATTCGTATCGTCTGGCGGAACCGTATATGGTCCTCCGGTCGAAAATCCGATTCCGGAAACGCACCCGACGAACCCGATCTGTTCCTACGGAATTTCCAAGTTGATGATCGAGAAATATTTGTCGCTTTTCCTCGAATTGCACAATTTGGACTATACCGTTCTACGTCTTGCCAATCCCTTTGGAGAAGGGCAGAGGACAGTGGCAAGTCAGGGCGTGGTGGCGGTTTTTGCAGGCAAGATGCTGCGCGGCGAACCGATTGAAATATGGGGAGATGGTTCCGTAGTGCGTGACTACATATACATATCCGATGTGGTCAATGCGCTGCTTCTGTCCATTTTCCCATCCAGGGGGCAGCATGTATTGAATATAGGCTCCGGGCGTGGCCGTAGCTTGAATGAAGTCATTGCGGCGATTGAATCTGCGTTCCACTGTCAGGCGGTCAAGCGTTATCTGGATGCGCGAGTGTTTGACGTGCCTGCGAATGTGTTGAACATTGAGGCTGCGCGGAAATTTCTGGGCTGGTGCCCGGATGTGGAGTTTGCGCAAGGGGTGAATAATTTTTGCAAGTGGCTACAGGCAGTTGAGGGAAATTCCCCGTCGCCGTAGGGAGAAGGGGGCAATTCAGCCCCTTCCCGTCAGAACGAAGCAAGTCATTCTGATTTCAAGTCTTTTGCAGATAAAATCAGCAAACAGACAATGCCGGTTAGCACCCCAAACCAAAATGTTACCAAGCGAGTTGAAATTGCCAACGATATGGCATTGACGTCGCTAACGCCGCGCTCGATCAACTGAAAAGCCAGCGCAGCCTCCATTGCGCCAAGTCCGCCAGGGATCATGGTCGCCGCGCCGAACAAAGTTGCCTGCACGAAAATCAATACGCAGTCAGCAATGGAAATGCCAGTATTCAAAGTGTGGCAGAACCAGGAAAAAATCAATGCATGAGTACCATAGGCAACCATGGCGACCAGCGAAAACGATGAAGCGACAGGCAGCGTCCACACATTCGCCCAGGCTTCCAGTGTCGCTTGTCCCCCCTTGATGGGTAGCCATGCTATGTAACGAGCAAGTCGGTTCCATCCAGCACCGGCTTTTGGGTGTGATAGCAGATACGCAAAGAATCTGGTTCCCAGCAGGATGGATGCAAAAGACAACAGCCATACCCAGGAAGGATGCTGCCCAGTGATTATGCTGGACAGCGCGCCCAGCAAAATCATCCCCAAAACATCCGTCCCCCTGTCAATCAGAAAGGCGGCAAGACTGTGCGGAATCCGCACGCCGTGCTGGAATAACAAAGCAGAGCGAAACGTCTCCCCGACTTTTCCTGGCGTTGCAGTCAGTGGAATTCCAGAAAGATAAATGCCGAGGTGTTTGAATCTCGGCACAGAATCCCCCATGTACTGAAGAGTGCGCTCCCATCGAGCAAAGCGCAACAGATAAGAGTTGCTCGCAACAAGAATGCCGATCAGCAATGTATGCGCTCCCAAAGCAGCAAACGCAGCCATTGTATCTTGCCAACCAAGCCAGAAAACGGTTCCCAGATAGAGCGAAGCCCCCGCGATGATAAACCAGGCAATGGCCTGAATCGTGCGCCGATCAAGAAGCGCAAGCTGAAGTCGGGCAACGAACTGACTCATCGGAAGGTTAAAAATTTATGGTCGAAATAGTGGGTGGCCACCGAAACAAGCACGCTTTCCTCTTCCCGGTGGGGGCGGCATTCTACCAGCTTGTCCCTGCGTTGCCGGTGCCGCCCAAACCCCGGGCGCTGTTTGGGCGGTTGCGGGTCAAGCGCTTGCGCTGCGTCGCGCTGTGGTGGGGCGGGCAGGGCGGGAACGGCGCAGGGGCGGGCGCGGGGGCGCGGTAAAAAATTGCTGCGCAGGCTCACTATTTGAGCCAATGGCGGTGGGAAAATGGGGGCTGTACGCAGACCCGTGAACACAAGGAGGGCTAGAAAATGCCTATTAAACAAGTACTCATCGAACAACACACGCCGATCAAAATCTGGACGGATGATGTCGACGAACAGTCCAAGCGTCAGCTTGCCAACCTCGCCAGCCTGCCGTTCATTCACCATCACGTCGCCGCCATGCCGGATGTGCATGTGGGCATTGGCGCGACGATTGGGTCGGTGATTGCTACGCACAAGGCCATCATCCCTGCCGCCGTGGGTGTGGATATTGGCTGCGGTATGGTGGCTTGCCGGTTGTCCTTGAGCGCCAACGAGCTGGACGAAAAAGCCCTGAAAGGCGTGTTTGACCAAATCAGCCGCGACGTGCCCGTGGGGCGCGCCATCCACAACAACCGGCGCGCGTTTGAGGAGGCGGCGCAGCCGTTTGCGGTGGGGCTGGATCGCATTCTGGAAAAACACCCGATGCTGCAAAAAACCATCTGTGGCACGACCAAGTGGGTGAAGCAGCTTGGCACGCTGGGTGGCGGCAATCACTTCATCGAACTGTGTCTGGACGAAGAAAATCAGGTGTGGGTGATGCTGCATTCGGGCAGCCGGGGCATCGGAAATGCCATGGCGGAATACTTCATCGCGTTGGCGCGCAAGGATATGGAACGCTGGATGATTCAGTTGCCCGACCACAATCTGGCCTACTTCCCGGAAGGTACGGAGCATTTCGACGACTACGTAGAGGCCGTGCACTGGGCGCAGGAATACGCGCTGCAAAACCGCCGCTGCATGGTCGAGCTGGTGCTCGCCGCGCTGCGCCGTCACCTGCCGCCGTTTGAGGTTTCGGGCGAAGTGGTCAATTGTCACCACAACTACGTGGCGCGCGAGTTTCACTTTGGCGAAGACGTGTGGGTGACGCGCAAAGGGGCGATTCGCGCCGGCGCAGGCGATCTGGGCATCATCCCTGGCAGCATGGGCGCGCGCAGCTACATCGTGCGCGGCTTGGGCAATGCGGAAAGTTTTTGCTCCAGCGCCCACGGCGCAGGCCGCCGCATGAGCCGCACCGCCGCTGAAAAGCAGTTTACGGAAAGCGACATGGTGCAGCAGACCGAAGGCGTCATTTGCCGCAAGGACAAAGGCGTCATCGACGAAATCCCCGGCGCCTACAAGGACATCGACACCGTCATGGAAAACCAGCGCGACCTCACCGAAACCGTGCACACGCTCAAGCAACTGGTGTGCGTGAAAGGCTGAAGGCGCAGCAGGAGGCCAGGGCGATGAACGAAAACTACGCACTTCCCCGTCCGCAAAGGCTGCTGGGCGAGGCGTTGCGTCCGGTATGGCAAAAGGTGGCTGCCGAACTTGAAAAGCCGGCGCAGAATGACATGCCGATGCGCCACAGCCCCGAGACGCTGCGCTACGGCATGGAACAGTTGCTGCTGGCGCTCGCGCGTGTTGCCGCAGGCGCTGACATGCTGTCCAAAGAAGTTTTCCAGAACGACGCGGCAAGCGATGAGGCGGTGCAGGCTGCGGTTGCGCGTTTTGATGCATCCCTGAACGGTTTGCTGGCCGGTTATGCCGTTGTGCGAGGCTTTGCCGTACAGGGCGAAGACGTCTATCCCAACCATTTGCTCGGGCGCGCCTATCGGCATGGTCTGACGCAGGTCTGCGACTGGCTGCATGAGCTGATGGAAACGCTGGCAGACCCCATGGCTGCCCTGCGCCGACGCGGGCTGCCCGAGCAAGGCGAAGTGTCCATTCATTTGCCGCTGGGTTTGACCCCCGCGCCGGAAATGACGGAATTGTCGAACTGGATGGACGAGACAAGGCGCGCCAGGCTGCTGCCGCCGCCCCGGCAGGAAAGCGGCGGCACCGGCTTTTTGGGCGCGGTCTGTGCCGGCGTGCTCGGCTGGGGCATTGGCAACGCCCTGTTTGGGGATGACTGAAAGGGGCGAAGAAGTCTGCCCGCGCGCCATCCGTTTGCCGTATCCCCGCATGTTTGAGGAGAAAACCATGACATACCAACTTCCCTTGCCGTCACGACTGCTCTGGCTGGGTGAGGCGCTAAGACCGGTGCTGCGCAAGCTGGAAGTGGCGCTGGCCGAGCCGCGCCTGCCGACTGCGCCGGTGTCTTCCATGCGCCAAGCCGTCACGGAAGGGCGCGATGCGCTCGATGCCACCAATACCCGTCTGAAAGCTGCGGTCAATGGGCTGATGAGCGGCGTGGTTGCCCGTGAAGAGGTCAGTGAGCACGAGGTGTATCGTGCCGCATGGCGCGTTGAAGTGGTGCTGGACGTGCTGATGGAACGCTATGGCAAGATTTGCCGCTATTGCGCCAAGGGCAGGGACGAAGAAGCCTGCCTGCTGTTGATGGGGCTGTTCCGCCATTCCATGCGGGAGACGCACGGCTGGCTGCAAGAGCTGGTCGACACGCTGACGAACCCCAGAGCGGCGCTGCTGCGCAAAGGTTTGCCGACCACGGGGCGGGTGAGAATTACCCTGCCGCTCACATTGAGCAGCGCACCGGAAGCGGAACAATTACAGCGCTGGCTGGAAGAAGGTGCGAAGCCGCTG
>JAFZMK010000227.1 GCA_017553285.1 Rhodocyclaceae bacterium | reverse complement strand
TCACAAAATCGACAGCGCGCTCGACCGCATCGCCAATGGCACTTACGGCTTCTGTGAAGCCTCGGGCAACCCCATCGGTCTGCGCCGTCTGATTGCCCGTCCCACCGCCACGCTCAGCATCGAAGAGCAAGAACGCCACGAGCGCGAAGAAAAGCTGTTCCGCTAAGCACGCACACGTCGCACAGAAAAACAAACGGGGCATGGCCGCGCGCCACGCCCCGTTTTTCATGCCCGCGCGCAGGTTTGCGCGGGCGCGCCTTATGCCGCGTTTTGCGCCAGACGGCGGAACGCCTCGACCACTTCCTGCGGCGCCTGCACCAGCTCAATCAGCACGCCTTCGCCGCTGATGGGCGATTCGTCATTGCCTTTGGGATGGATGAAGGTAATGTCAAACCCCGCCGCGCCGCGCCGGATGCCGCCCGGTGCAAAGCGCACGCCCTGCGCCGTCAGCCACTCGACAGCGGCGGGCAAATCATCAATCCACAGCCCGACGTGATTGAGCGGTGTCGCGTGCACCGCCGGTTTCTTTTCCGGATCCAGCGGCTGCATCAGGTCAACTTCCACCTTGAAAGGGCCGCTGCCCATGGCGCAGATGTCCTCATCCACGTTTTCGCGTTCCGAGACAAAATTGCCCGTCACGCGCAGCCCAAGCATATCCACCCACAGGGTTTTGAGCTTCTCGCGCGAAAGCGCGCCGATGGCAATCTGCTGGATGCCCAGCACGGAAAAGGGACGATTCGTCGTCATGCAAACTCTCCTTGTCAGACCAGAAAGGAACGGATTGTGCCATTCACGCGCCGCGCTGTGAAATTTCCCGCCCCCGCCCCGCCCGCGCCGCGACGCGCGCGCAGCCTGTCCACAGCTTGTCCACGTCTTTTCCACAGCCTGCCCACTGCCACGCCTTGCGCAGGGACATCATGCAAGCATGGGCTTGCCTTATACTGCTCGGACGAAATGGAAAACAGAGAAATCAATCATGGCAAATACATTGAGCAGCAATAAAATCACGTCGCAAGATAAGGGTGCAGTCCGCGACAAGGGTTTGGAGTACTGCCACAAGCAGCTTGTTTCCCTCGGTTGGGATGTCGAACTGCCAGAGCGCAAGGGGCAGCTACTCATCGCCCGCAGCAAGGATGGGACACGTTCTATCGAAATCAAGGTCAACGCATCAAGAACGCACACAGACGTAAAAATCGGCTCTTCACTGGATGTCGTCACGGGCGATTTCTGGGTATTGGTAAACGATGTCGCCACATCTTCACCGACGGCGTTCGTTCTGCCATTGCAGGAAGCGAAAGAACGTACCGCCAAAGACCCTCGCAGCCGAGACAACGCCGGATATTGGCTGACTTCGCGCGTTTATCGGCAAGAACAATTCCGCGAAGCATGGGGGCAGATTGGGCGCGGAGACAACATGCCCTTAGCAGATAAAAAAGAAGAGATGGCTTGGCGGGCGTGGCACAAACTAACGGAATGCGCTGCGCAGAAGGAAACTATCACATATGGTGAACTTGCCGCTCATTTGGGCACTCACCACCGCCCCATACGATATGTCCTTGATCTTATCCAGCAATATTGCTTGGCAGAAAATCTGCCGCCACTTACTATTTTAGTGCACAACAAGACGACGGGCGTGCTAGGAAGTGGATTCATCGCGGGGGATGCAAATAATCCTCAAACAAGCATAGAAAACGTCTGGAACCATGACTGGGGAAGTATAGAAAACCCGTTTGAATATGCGTCAGACGGCGTAACAACCATTGATACCATTGCCACCAGTATTGCAGCAACACCAGATTCCGCTGACGAAGCCTTTGCAAAGGTAAAAGTTAGGGGCACAGCGCAACTTGTGTTCCGTCAAGCTCTACTTAAAACCTATGGCGGGCAATGCGCTTTCTGCGGGCTGAAAATCGAAGAAGCTCTGGAAGCTGCGCACATAATCCCTTGGGCAGAAGCGTCGCCAAGACAACGGCTCGACCCGCGCAACGGTGTGTTGCTATGCGCCACCCATCACAAACTTTTTGACAAAGGGTATATGAGCATTGGTTCATCTGGGGAAATCCTGTGCAGTGACCGCGTAAAAAATCGTTCTCCCGCAGATAAGGTAATAGCACTGGATTTACACGGTGTCCGCGCACGTTTGCCGAAGCAGGTGATTCACCAACCAGATAACGAAGCACTGAGGAAACACCGTGAAAAATACGGCCTCTGAACAACAAATTGTTTGGAAACACATCGGCGCAGCCATTGAGGTTGTGATTTTGCTCGGCGTGGCGTGGATATTTGCCGCGCTCACGCGACATCCTGTTTTGTTTCTGGCGGCGGCGTTTTTTGTGTTAGTGGAAATCAATCGGGCGCTTGTTCGCGTCTCCCGTCATCTGCGCAAGGAAGCTGTGCCGCCGGTGTCGAAAAGCCAGCAAACCGCGCGCAAACTCTGGCTGGCGGCAGGTTCGCTGTGCGTGCTGGTGTTGGCGGTCTGGATGGCGCACGATGTGCATATGGGATTGGGATTGCTCGCGCCCAAATAACCGCCCTTACTCCGTCCCCTCCCGCCGCCAGTGTCCCGATTTGCCTCCTTTCTTTTCCAGCAGGCGGATGGTTTCAATGGACATGCCTCGGTCGATGGCTTTGCACATGTCGTAGAGGGTGAGCAGCGCCACGCTCACGCCGGTCATTGCTTCCATTTCCACGCCCGTGCGTCCGAAGCATTCCGTGCGCACGCGGCATTCCACGCCGTCGTCTTGCGGCAGAAAATCAAAATCCACCGCTACGTGCGTCAGCCCCAGCGGGTGACACAGCGGAATCAGCGCGCCGGTCTGCTTCGCCGCCTGAATTGCGGCAATGCGCGCGATGCCCAGCACGTCGCCCTTGTCCGCCGTGCCTGCGCGGATGCGCGCGCAGGTTTCCGGCTTCATGCGGATGATGCCGCAGGCAGTGGCGCTGCGTGCCGTCTCGGTCTTGCCGCCCACGTCGACCATGTGCGCCTGACCTTCGGCGTTAAAATGCGTCAGTTCCATCACTCCTCTCCCCGGCGCGCCTGCGCCAAAGTTCCGATGATACCGATGAAAAAAACGCTGTTGCTACCCGCCTGCGCCGCGCTTTGCCTCGTTTGCCTGACGCCGCCGCTTTACGCCGCCAGCGATAACCTGCCCGACCTGGGCGAGGTCGGCACGAGCAGCCTTTCCGTGCAGGAAGAAACACGGCTAGGGCAGCGCATCATGGAGAGCATCCGCGCCGATGCCGCCTATCTGGAAGATGCTGAAATCAATTACTGGCTGCAATCGCTGGGCAAACGGCTGGTCGCCGCCAGCGACAAGGCGGGCGCGCCGTTTGAGTTTTTTGTGGTCAGCGATGCCAGCATCAACGCTTTCGCCTTGCCCGGCGGGCACATTGGCGTGCATACCGGTCTGATTGACGCGGTGCGCAATGAGTCCGAACTGGCGGGCGTGCTGTCGCATGAAATTGCCCACGTCAGCCAGCGCCACATTGCCCAGTCCATCGGGCGGCGCAACGATACGACCTTGATGATGCTGGCGGCAGTGGTGGCGGCGGCGCTGGCGGCGCGCAGCAATCCGGATCTGACACAGGCGGCAATTGCGTCAGCACAGGCCGGTGCCATTCAGAGCGAACTGGGCTATTCGCGCGCTTTCGAGCGCGAGGCCGACCGCATCGGTATCAACATTCTGGAACGCGCCGGTTTTGACGTGCGCGGCATGGTCAGCTTTTTTGAGCGCCTGCAACAAACCACGCGCCTGTATGAGTCGAAAAACCTGCCCGCTTACCTGCGCACCCACCCGCTGACACAAGAGCGCATTGCGGACATGGCCAACCGCGTGGCGCAAATGTCGCCCCGCGAACATGCCGACAGCGCCGATTTTCGCTTTGCCCGCGCCAAACTGCGCGCCGCGCAAGGGCTGCCTTCGGATGCTGCCGCCCATTTTCGCGCCGAACTGAACAAAGACCCGAACAATGCCGCGTTGCGCTATGGGCTGGCGCAGGCGCTGTATCTGGGCGGGCGCCATGACGAGGCGTGGGCGGCGCTGGCGCCGTTGCGCGAGACGCAAACCGCGTCCGCTTCGCATTTTCTGGACGAGCTTGCCGCGCGCATTGAACTGGCGCGCAAACATCCGGCGCAGGCGCTGGCGATTGCCGAGGCCGTGCTTGCCCGCACGCCGGACAATCGTCCGCTGGCCTGCACGCAAATCGACGCGCTGCTGCAAGACGGGCAGAGCAAACGCGCCGAAGAACTGGCGCGCGCCGCCACCGCACGCGCGCCGCAAGAAGCGCAATTCTGGGCACGCCTTGCGCGCGCCAATCAGGCGCTGAACAAACCCGCCGCCATGCACCGCGCGCAAGCCGAGGTCTACGCCCTCAAAGGCGCGTTGCCGCAGGCCATTGAACAACTGGAACTGGCGCGCAAAACGGGCAACGGCGATTTTTACGAACAATCGTCCATCGACGCCCGCCTGCGCGAACTCAAACAATCCGACCAGGAAAACCGCCGCGCCAGC
>JAFZMK010000023.1 GCA_017553285.1 Rhodocyclaceae bacterium | reverse complement strand
GCAACACCTGCCGTTCCGGGCAAACGGCAAAGCATTCCATGCAGCGGTCGCAGCGTTCCCGTTCGCTCGCCGCCACCCGCAGCAAGGCCGTATGCCCCAGCACGCCGCCGTAAAAAGCGCCCACCGGACACAGCGCGCCACACCACGCTCGTGGTGCCACGGCAAAATCGAGAACAAAGACCGCCAGCGCAAGCAAAACGGTTGCCGTGCCCACGCCCCACGCGCCATAGACCAGACCGCGATGCAGCATGGTGACCGGGTTCACAAATTCCCAGGCAATGGTTCCGGTAAGAAGCGAGGTCAGCAGCACGCCGCCCAAAAGACCGTAGCGCAAGGAACGGGGCATGGCCGCGCTATCCCGCCAGCCAAGCCGTGTCCGCGCCCAAGCGGCCAAATCCGTCACCATATTGACCGGGCACACCCAGGAGCAAAACACCCGCCCGCCGACTAGCAGGTAGAACACGGTGACAATCAGCGCCCCCCACCAGACGGTCGCCAGCACGGGATGCCCCGCCAGCAGCGACTGCAAGGCAATCAGCGGGTCGGTCAGCGGCAGAACGTCCAAAGTCAGGCTGGATGCCAGCGTGCCTTTCACAATCCACCAGCCAAACAAGGGGCCGACAAGAAACAGCCCCAGCAGCGCCAGTTGCACAAGGCGGCGGCTGAGCAGCCAGCGGTTG
Source organism: Rhodocyclaceae bacterium (assembly GCA_017553285.1). Classification (GTDB taxonomy): domain Bacteria; phylum Pseudomonadota; class Gammaproteobacteria; order Burkholderiales; family Rhodocyclaceae; genus JAFZMK01. The sequence goes on along the minus strand of JAFZMK010000023.1, from coordinate 2,798 downwards.
GCCGCCCACCAGCCTTGTTGCGCTGCTTTCGTGCGCCCGGGGAACGTGCGTGAAACCGTCATGGCGCAGTGCCTCCGCCCTCTGAACCGTTCAGGCCGGGAATCGTACTCAGCGCCGGAGCATCGTCCACACCCCGCGCCGGCAGCGTAATCAAATCATCGCCGACCAGAGAATGACCGCCGGCCTTGTCTTTTTCTTCCCAGCCCAGCCGGTAATGTTTGCCCAATTCACCCTTGGCCTCGCTCAGCGGCAAAACCTTGATGGCCGCCTTTTCCAGCACGCAGGACTTTTCGCACTTGCCGCAGCCCGTGCAATGCTCGCTGTGCACGGTCGGCAAAAACTGGGCATGTTTGCCCGTGCGCGCATTGTGCTGCGTTTCCAGCGTGATGGCCTCATCAATCCGGGGGCAGACGCGGTAACAAACGTCACAGCGCAACCCTAGCCAGTTCAGGCAGGTTTCGTGATCCAGCAACACCGCCAGACCCATTCTGGCGGCGTTGATGTCGGTAAGCGCATGATCCAGCGCGCCCGTGGGACACGCCGGTACACAGGGGATGTCTTCGCACATCTCGCACGGAACAAGGCGGGCATTGAAGAACGGCGTGCCCAGTGGCACGCCATCGCCGGCTTCCGCCAGCTTCAGCGTGCCATAGGGACAATCGCGTACACACAACCCGCAGCGCACACAGGCGGCGAGAAAATCCGCCTCCGGCAACGCGCCCGGAGGCCGCAGCGCAACTTCCGCATTACTTCTGCTGCGGGCAGGAATGCTCAGCAGCAAAGGCAGCAAAGCCGCGCCACAGGCCGCCCGCACAGCCCCTTTCAAGGCTGCCCGCCGCCCGCTGTCTACCGGTTCGCTGCCCGCTGCCATTGCCTTACGCCTTCACCACTTTTACTGCGCACTTCTTGAAGTCCGTCTCTTTGGACAGCGGACAGGTCGCATCCAAAGTAATCTTGTTGATCAACTGACTTTCATCGAAGAACGGCATATAGACCAAGCCCACCGGCGGGCGGTTGCGCCCACGGGTGTTCACACGGGTAGAGACTTCACCGCGACGGCTGATGACCTTGACCACATCGCCGTTACGCAGTCCGCGCTTCTGGGCATCGTCCGGATGCATGAAGCACTCTGCCGCAGGAACCGCGCGGTGCAATTCCGGCACGCGGCGGGTCATGGAGCCGGAATGCCAGTGCTCCAACACCCGGCCCGTGCAGAACCACAGGTCATATTCGGCATCGGGCGCTTCCGCCGGTGGCGCATAGGGCAGACCAATAATGAACGCCTTGCCATCGGGGCGACCATAGAACTTCACACCTTCCCCTTCCTTGACGTAAGGGTCGTAGCCCTCGCGATAGCGCCACAGCGTTTCCTTGCCATCGACCACCGGCCAGCGCAGGCCGCGCGCCTTGTGATAGAGGTCGAAGGGGCCGAGGTCATGGGCGTGCCCCCGCCCGAACTGGGCATACTCTTCAAACAGACCTTTCTGAACGTAGAAGCCAAACGCCTGACTTTCGTCGTTCGGATAATCGGGATTGGTCTCCGTCAGCGGGAATTTATTGACCTCGCCGTTGGCGTACAGCACATCAAACAGGGTCTTGCCCCGATATTCCGGCTTCTGCGCAATCAGCTCTTCCGGCCAGACTTCTTCCACCTTGAAGCGTTTGGAAAACTCCATCACCTGCCACAAATCCGATTTCGCCTCGCCCGGCGCCTTCACCTGCTGGCGCCAGAACTGCGTCCGGCGTTCAGCATTGCCATACGCGCCTTCTTTTTCCATCCACATGGCCGTGGGCAAAATCAGGTCGGCAGACAGCGCCGTGACCGTCGGATACGGGTCGGAGACGACGACGAAGTTGTCCGGATTGCGATAGCCCGGATAGCCTTCCTGGTTCATGTTCGGGGCGGTCTGCATGTTGTTGGTGCACATCACCCAATACGCATTGAGCTTGCCGTCTTTCAGCATCCGGTGCTGCAACACCGCGTGATAGCCAATCTTGGGATTGATCGTGCCTTTCGGCAGTTTCCAGACACTTTCAGCCATCTCGCGGTGCTTCTCGTTACCCACCACCATGTCGGCGGGCAGGCGGTGTGCGAACGTGCCGACTTCGCGGGCGGTGCCACAGGCCGACGGTTGTCCGGTCAGCGAGAACGGGCCACAGCCGGGCAGCGAGATTTTGCCGGTCAGCAGATGGAGGTTGTAGATCAGGTTATTGACCCAGGTGCCGCGAGAATGCTGGTTGACGCCCATGGTCCACAGGCTCATCACCTTGGTCTTGGGGTCTGCATACAGCTTCGCCAGTTGCAGCAATTTCTCTTCTGGCACGCCAGACATTTTGGCCGTTTTCTCCAGCGTGTATTCCGCCACCTGCGCCGCGTATTCCTCAAAGGTGCAGTCGCTCATCTTGCCCGGGTCGCCCTTGTCGCCGTAGCCATTGTCGCTGGCCGCCTGTTCCAGCGGTGTATCGGGACGCAAGCCATAGCCGATATTCGTCACCCCCTTCTTGAAGTGCGTGCATTTTTCGACGAATGCCTTGTTCACCGCGCCATTCTGGATGATGTAATTGGCAATGAAATTCAAAATCGCCAGATCGCTCTGCGGCGTGAAAATCATCGGGATGTCCGCCAGGTCAAACGACTTGTGCGTAAAGGTCGACAACACCGCCACCTTGCAGCCGGGATGCGTCATGCGACGGTCGGTCAGGCGCGACCACAGAATCGGGTGCATCTCCGCCATGTTGGAACCCCACAGCACGAAGGCATCGGCGTGTTCCAGGTCATCGTAACAACCCATGGGTTC
>JAFZMK010000226.1 GCA_017553285.1 Rhodocyclaceae bacterium | reverse complement strand
GGCGAAATCGTCCGTGCCCGCCGCTGCCGACACCGCTACCTGCGCGCCGCCCTCCGCAGTGCGCGCGGGCGGCGGCGGCGCATCGTTTTCCGGACGCGGATAGACCAAACAGGCCGCCGCCGGATGCACAATGCTCCACGCCCGCCACAAACCCAACGGCCAGCGCGTTTCCACCGTCAACACGCCCGCGCGCAGCCAGCCGCGCCGCGTTGTCGGCAGATGCAGGCGACACTCGCCGCGCCCGCCCGCGTCAAAATGCACTTCACAGTTCGCCTGCGCGCCGCTGCGGGTGCGCACGCGCACCGGCGGCTGTGCCGCGCGCCCTTGCAGGTGCCAGACAAGCTGTGCCGTCTCGCCCGCGAATACCGGCGCGTTGCGTCCGGCGTGCAGATGCAGGTGGCGCAATGCGTCCCACGCGCCCCACAAGCCCGCAAAGCCCATCTGAAAGAGCAAAAAGACAAAGAAATACCCTAGCCCAAGCTGGTAATTGACGCACAACACCCACAGCACCACCAGCAACACCGCCACGCCCACGCCCGCCCCCGTGGGCAGCACGTAAATGCGCCGCCAGTGCAGGGCAATCGGCTCGCGCTGCGGCGCGGGATGCCAGCGTCCGCGCATACCCGCCTCAACCCGGCAGCGCCACCGCGTGCAGCAGCGTTTGCAATTGTTCCTCGCGCACTTCCCCGTGGTCGGCGGCGCGGCGCAGGCGGTGGCGCGTTACCGGCAAAAACACGCGCTGCACGTCTTCGGGCACGGCGAACTCGCGCCCGTCCAGCCACGCCCAGGCGCGCGCCGCCGCCAGCAGCCCCAAGCCGCAACGCGGACTCAGACCGCCCAACAATTCGGGCGAGGTGCGCGTAGCCGCCAGCAATTGCTGCACATACGCTGCCAGCGCGGGCGAGACGGCAACGGCGCGCACCGCCTCTTGCGCCGCCAGCAACGCCGCCTCATCCAGCACCGGCGCCAGTTGCTGCACCCGCGCCCGGCGCGCTTCGCCGCGCAGCAATTCGCACTCGGCTTCCGGCGGCGGATAGCCCAGATGCAGCCGCATCAAAAAGCGGTCCAACTGGCTCTCCGGCAGCGGAAAGGTGCCCAGTTGCGTCAGCGGGTTTTGCGTCGCAATCACAAAAAACGTGGGCGGCAGCGCGAAGGTTTCGCCCTCGGCGCTGATTTGCCGTTCTTCCATCGCTTCGAGCAGCGCGCTTTGCGTTTTCGGTGTCGCACGGTTGATTTCATCCGCCAGCACCACGGGCGCAAACAACGGCCCCGGGTGAAAGCGAAAGCGCCCCGCTTCGCGCTCATACACCGAAACCCCAATCAAATCCGCTGGCAGCATGTCGCTGGTGCATTGCACCCGCTGCATCCGCAAGCCGAGCAACCGCGCCAGCGTCTGCGCCAAGGTCGTCTTGCCCACGCCGGGCACGTCTTCCAGCAACACATGCCCGCGCGCCAATACGCAGCACAGCGCAAGGCGCAGCACGTCTTCCTTGCCCAGCACCACCGTGCCCGCCTGCGCCAGCACGTCCAAAAACCGCCCACGCGCGTTTTCTGTCGTCATCGCCAATCCTTTTTTGCCCATTCTAAAAACAGCCTTGAACGGCGATAATAATAGGCGAAAAGCAAACCCCGTACTGAAACGCCCCCATGCCCCGCACCGCATACATCACCCATGCCGATTTTCGTCTGCACGACATGGGTCGCCCCCACCCCGACACGCCCGAACGCCTCGCCGCCATCCAGAACCACCTGCACGCTGCCGGTCTCATGGCGCAACTTGCCACCTATGACGCGATTGAAGCCACGCCAGAACAAATCCTGCGCGTGCACACCCGCGCCTATTACGACGAACTGCTCGCGCACGCGCCCGCCAGCGGTCTCTACCATCTCGACCCCGATACCGCGATGAACCCGCACACGCCGCGCTGTATGCACCTTGCTGCCGGTGCCGGTGTGCTGGCAGTCGACAAGATTCTCGCCGGGGAAATCGACAGCGCCTTTTGCGCCGTGCGCCCCGGCGGTCATCATGCCGGGCGCGAAAGCGCCATGGGGTTTTGCTTTCTCAACAACGTCGCCATCGCTGGCGCGCACGCGCTGGACGCGCACGGACTGGAACGCATCGCCATCGTCGATTTTGACGTGCATCACGGCAACGGCACGGAAGACATTTTCCAGAACGATGCCCGCGTGCTGATGACCGGCTTTTTCCAGCACCCGCTTTTCCCCTACACCGGCATCGGCAAACACGCGCCGAACATGCAAAACATCCCGGTCGCCGCCGGTCTGCGCAAAGATGCCTTGCGCGCGCTGGTCAGCGAACGCATCCTGCCCGCCCTGCGCCAGCACAAGCCGCAGATGCTCTTGCTCAGCGCCGGGTTTGACGCCCATTATGAAGACGACATGGGTTCGTGCGGCCTGGTCGAATCCGACTACGCCTGGCTGACCGAACAACTGCTGGCCGTCTGCCGCGACTGCGGACACGCGCGCATCGTCTCCCTCCTCGAAGGCGGCTATGCCCTCTCGGCGCTGGCGCGCTCGGCAGCCGCGCACATCAAAACACTTGCCGGTTTGTAATCATCATGGCTGAACTGTTCACCCCTGAACTCATCGTCGCCTTTTTCACCCTCACCGCGCTGGAACTGGTACTGGGCATCGACAACATCATTTTCATCTCGATTCTGGTCGACCGCCTGCACGCTGGGCAGCGCACCTTGGCGCGCCGTCTCGGTCTGTTTCTGGCGATGTTCATGCGCATTGCGCTACTCACGCTGCTGGTGTGGATGGCGCGGCTCACCACGCCGTTATTTAGCCTGTTCGGGCACGAATTTGGCGTGCGCGACCTCATCCTCATTGCCGGCGGCGTGTTTCTGGTCTGGAAAAGCACCGGCGAAATCCACCACCTCATCACCGGCGAAGAGGCGCAAGAAGAAGCGCGCGGCGCGGCCAGCTTTGGCGCGGTGATTGCCCAGATTATCGTCATCGATCTGGTCTTCTCGCTCGATTCCATCATCACCGCCGTCGGCATGGTCAGCCATCTGCCGGTAATGATTGCCGCCGTCGTCGCCTCGGTCGCCCTCATGATGGTAGCGGCAGAAGCCATCGGCAATTTCGTCTCCGGTCACCCCACCGTGAAGATGCTCGCGCTCTCTTTCCTCATGGTAGTGGGCGTTGTCCTCATTGCCGAAGGCTGCGGCCACCACGTGCCCAAGGGCTACATCTACTTCGCCATGGCTTTTTCCGTGCTGGTTGAACTGCTCAACCTGCGGATGCG
>JAFZMK010000225.1 GCA_017553285.1 Rhodocyclaceae bacterium | reverse complement strand
TTCTGGTCGCCGCCTTCGGTGCCTGCGTGCTGATTGGCGTCGGGCGCGTGCTGCTGCGCTAAGCGCACGGTCGCGCACAGCGGCGCGCGTCTGCCGCTGCTTTCGCGCCCGCGCGTTTTTATGCCGCCGCTTTGCCTTGTGCGAAGCGGCGGCGGTTTGTGTTTGTGTCCGCGAAAGGGGCGCGTGATGGGTTGGAGTAAGTGTCTATGCCCCGTTTTTTTCGGCGGATGCTGAACGTGTTGCTGGTTTGCTTTGCGCTGTTGCTGGTCGCCGCGCTGGGGCTGTTGTGCTACGCCTGGCGGCAGGCGGGCAGCGCGCCCAGTGATGCGCAACTGGCGCGTTATGCGCACTTGCCGTACTTTCAGGACGGGCGCTTTCAGGCGTGGCAGGAACTGCCGTATATGCCGGAAAAAACGGCAGGGCAGGGCAGCTTTGGCAGCCCCGCTTCGCCCAACCGCCCGCCGCGCCCGTTCCCCATGGTGCGGCTGACGCAGGCAGACTTTGCCAGCGCCCCCGCGCAACCCTTCACCTACTACTGGCTTGGCCACGCCAGCGCCCTCATCGAAATGGCCGGGCAACGTTTTCTTGTCGACCCGGTGTTTGGCAACGCCTCACCGCTGCCGTTTTTGCTGCCGCGTTTCCAGCCGTCGCCGCTGGCGCGCGAAGCACTGCCGCCGCTCGATTTTGTGCTGATTACGCACGACCACTACGACCATTTGGAGGCCGCCACCATCCGCCATTTTGCCCAGCAAGCTACGGTGCCGCGCTTCATCGTCCCGCTAGGGTTGGGCGTGCGGCTGCAAGGTTGGGGCATTCCCGGCGACAAAATCACCGAACTGGGCTGGGGCGAGAGCACGCAAGCCGGCGCACTCACCCTCACCGCCGAACCCGCGCTGCACTATTCGCAACGCTTTTTTGGCGACCGTGGCCGCACATTGTGGGCAGCCTATGTCCTGCAAAGCCCCGCAATGGACGGCTCCGACCGCAGCGGCGAACGCATCTTCATTGCCGGTGACAGCGGCTATTCCGAGCACTTTCAGCAAATCGGTCAAAAATACGGCGGCTTTGACGCCGCCCTGATTGAAATCGACGCCGGCAACCCCGGCTGGCCGCACACCCATCTTTTTGCCGCGCAAGCCGTGCAAGCCGCGCAAGACGTGAAAGCCGCCCTCATGCTGCCCGTGCACTGGGGTGCGTATGACATGGCGCTGCACCCCTGGGGCGAATCCATCCGCACCGTGCGCCAACACGCAGCCGAAGCCGGCGTGAACCTGCAAATTCCCAAAATGGGCGAACGCTTCCAGCGCGGCGACGTGCGGCAGGAAGAATGGTGGTAGCGCGCCGCATCAACACCAACGCCGGAAGGCACCGGTGCTGACCATTCCCAGCAAAATCATCAGCAACGAACCGCCCAGGTGCGCCGACACTGCCAGCGCCGCCATCGCCGGGCGTCCCTGCTGAAGCAGCGCAAAGACTTCCGCTGAGAAAGTAGAAAACGTCGTCAAACTGCCCAGAAAGCCGGTCATCACCAGCCAGCGCCATTCGGGTGCGAGCTGCGGCAACGCCGCAAACACCGCCATCGCCAGTCCAATCAAATACGCCCCCAACCAATTCGCCAACAACGTGCCCGGCGGCAAGTCCGGAAACAGCGCATTACAAGCCTGCGCCAACCCCGCGCGCAACAACGCCCCCGCAACGGCACCGAGGCTGATGGCAAAAATGGCAGAAAGGGGCATGGCGGGGTTCCTGTGGGTGAGTGCCTCATATGCCTTCCAGCAGGCGGGCGATGGTTTCGGGGGAGGGGAGTTGGTCTTTGAGTTTTTTCGGCAGCGTCCGGGTGATTTCGTAAGTCGCCACACCGATAGGCTTGCGCGCATTGTGCAGCGCATATTCAACGATGGTGCGGCTTTTCTCTTTGCACAGGATGATGCCGATGGAAGGGTTTTCGTCTTCCTGGCGCACCTGCGCGTCCAGCGCGGCAAGGTAAAACTGCATTTTGCCGACAAATTCAGGCTCAAATTCACCGATTTTCAATTCAATGGCCACCAGCGCGCGCAGCCTCCGGTGGAACAGCAGCAGGTCGAGAAAATACTCCTTGCCATCCACTTCCAGCCGGTACTGGCTGCCCATGAAGGCGAACATGCCGCCCATCGCGCGCAGAAAGTCTTCAATGCGGGCGATGAGCGCGCGCTCCAGTTCGCGCTCGCTGTGCTGTGCGCCCAGTTCAAGGAAGTCAAAGGCGTATTCGTCCTTGACCGCCAGTTTGGCTTGCGCGCGCAGTTCCGGGGTAAGCGTCTGGTCAAAGTTGGTTTGACCGAGCAGCGACTTTTCGTAGCTCTGGTTGTCAATCTGGTGTGCCAGCACGCTTTTTGACCAGCCGAACTTGCGCGTCATGCGCAGGTAGAACTCGCGCTCCTGCGCATCCTTGCAGCGCGAGAGGATGAGCAGGTTGTGCGCCCAGCCGATTTCTCCAACCAGTGGTTGGAGATTCGGTGTGGCGCTGTATTCCTGAAAGAACTGGCGCATGTAGCGCAGGTTTTGCGTCGAGAAGCCGCCCACGCCGGGGAAGGCAGCGCGCAGGTCGGCGGAAAGCCGCTCCACCACGCCTGCGCCCCAGCCCGCGCTTTGCTGCCGCTCCACAATCAGCCGCCCGATGTCCCAGTAGAGGCTGACCAGTTCCTTGTTGACGGCGCGCAGCGCGGCGTATTGCGCGGACTGGATGCGCGCTTTCACCTCGGCAAGCAGCGCAGGGTAATCCTGTGCGGAGGCGATTTCTCGCACCGCTGGTGCGAGTTTTTTGCGGGAGGGTTTCTTGCCGGTCGTCATGAATGGGTTCCTTGGGATGTGTGGGCGGCGCGGGGTGTTTTTGCGCCGTGCGGCATCATCGCATGAAACGGGCTGCGCCCGGTTTTCTCCCGATGCATCAGACCGCTACGATTTGTGCAACCCGTGGTTGCACTTTTGGGTTTCAAACCGACCATTGGCAGTGGCAGCGTAGTGCTTCGTCGGTTTCTTTCTCGCCGGGGTGCCACAGGTTTTCTTTGCGCAGGTACGCGGTGCAGTGGTGCAGGGTGTGGGCAAGGGGGGCGTCCAGTTTCGCCAGGGCAGTGTGCAGCAGGTTGGGGTCGATGCGGTAGTGGGCTTCGGCGATGCTGCCGGTGATGGCGGCGAGGGTGTCGCAGTCGCCGCCTAGCGAGATGGCCAGCCCGATACTGTCGGCAAAACTGGTGCTTTCCAGAAAACAGACGAGGGCGGCGATGAGCGTGCCTTTGGCGGTGATGTTGAAGGCGTGCACGGGGCGCAGGGCGTCGAGGGTGAAGCTCAAGTCGTAGTGCGTTTGCGCGTATTGCAGCACGTCGCGCTTGTTGCCGCCGGTTTTGAGGAGGTAAATGCAGGCGGCGACGACGGCGGCGGCTTCTTCGGCAGTGGGGTGATTGTGGGTGGGACGGGCGCAGAGCGTGCCGAAGCATTCGGCTTCTTCCAGCGTGGCGGCGCACCAGCCGGCGAACGCTGCCCGCATGGGCGCGCCGTTGCCGTAGCTGTTGTAGGGCTGCGGGTTGTCGCTGTTCATCCAGACCTTGAAATTGCCGCCGTACCCGGCGTGGGGATAGGTGCGGGCGAACTTGTGCAGCGCGTCGCCAATCGTGCGGAGGAGGATTTGCTGCGCCTGCGGGTCTCTTGCTGCCGCGTCCCGCCCGACCTGTGTCAGTCCGTCAACCAGTCCTTGCGCGACGGCGCAAGAAAGCACGGTGTCGTCGGTGAAACGGCTGTTTGGAACGATGAGTTCCTGCGGGACTACCTTGTCGTAGCGGCCTTCGTGCGAGGAACCCGCGATGTCGCCGATGAGCGTGCCGCTCATGGCGGGCGGGATGGACGGGGCGGGGGCGGGCGTTGTCATGGTGCGTTCTCCGTGCGGGGGCGTTTGGTGTGGTGGTTGCCACTATATCAGTGCGCATCCGCCCGCCAATGCCGAAACGCGCCGGCGTCATTTCCGCCGCTGCTGGCGGGGGGGCGTTTCGCTTTGTCGCACGAGTTTCCGCCGCATATTTTTGCGCAGCGTGCGAGGGGACTTGGGGTACAATGCGCGGCGCGTGAGCCGTCCTGCCGGGATGGCTTTTTCTTATGGTCTGGGCGTTGCTGGTTGGGCGATGCCGTTTTTCGGAACCCTGTTCCCCTTTGCGGAATCCAGCATGATTGAAAACGCGCGACAGCGGAAAATCGGGAACGCATTGAGTCGCGTCGCGCCGTGGTGGGTGGTGTTCTACGTGTTCTGTTTGCCCGGCACAGGGGCGGCGGAAGGGGCGTTGGCGCTGGGGGTGTTGCTGACCTTGCTGTGCTGGATTGCGGGCGGGCGCGCGGTGTGGATGCTGCCGGGCAAGGCGGTGTGGCAGGCTATCGGGGTGGCGTTTCTGGCCTATTGGGGGTCGGAACTGGTCTCGAGTATCTGGGCGCAAATTCCGGCGAAAGCCTGGCGGGAGGTGGCGCGCGATGTGCGCTATTTGCCGGTGTTGTGGCTGGCGGCAGTGGCGATGCGCGAGGCGGCGCATCGCAAGGTGGTGTATGCGGGCATTGCGGCAGTCATTGCGTTCTGGACGCTGGATGCGACCCTACAGGCGCTGACCGGCACCAGCCCGACGCTGGCGGCGTGCAAGCTGTTCTGGCCGCAGGTGGAGGCGCGGCAATTGGATATGACGCGCTTGCAGGGCTTGTTTGGTTGGCACAATTACACGCTGGGGCAGACGCTGGCGAGCCTGTCGCCCTTTTTGCTGTTTTGTGTGCGCGGGCGCGCGGCGTGGCTGCTGGCGGTGGCGCTGCTGGAGTTTGTGATTTTGCTCACCGGCACGCGGGCGGCGTGGATTACGCTGGGCGTGGTGCTGCTGTGCGAACTTTGGCTGAACCGCGCGGTGTTGCGCTGTTTTGGCGGCAAGGCGCAAGCGGCGTTTGTTTTGGGGGTTTGCTTGCTGGTGCTGGCCGTTGCGGGGGCGGCGTGGCAAAAGCCGGGCTTTCAGCAGCGGGCAAAAACGGCGGCGATGCTGACGCCGTTCGTTTCGCAATCCGATGTAGTGGGTTTGCCGCCGCTGGCAAAACCGGCGGTGATGCCGCCGCCGGTTGCGAAATCTGATTCAGCAGGCGCGCAGCAGCGGGCAAAAATGGCGGCGAAGAAGCTGGCGGACGAGGAAAGGGAACGAGCCAAGGATGTGGCAACCTCGTTTCGCTGGACGATCTGGACGACCAGCGTGCCCCGGATGATTGCCGATTATTGGCTTGTGGGCGTGGGCGTGCGCGGGTTTCGCGATGCGTATCCGCGCTATGCGGGCAAGGAACACGCCGGGGAGAAGGATTTTTTCACCCAGCACGGCGGCACGGTGTTGCACGCGCATCAGGTGGTGCTGGAAGTGCTCAGCGAGACCGGCGTGGTCGGGCTGTTGCTGTGGCTGGCGGCGGCGTTCTGGCTGATTCGGCGCTGGCGCGAAGCGCCCGAGGCGGCGCGCGTGCGTGCCAGCCCGGCGACGGTGGCGGTGATGGTGACCTTCTTTCCGTTCAATACCCATCTGGCGGTGTTTTCTTCGTACTGGGGTGGCTTTTCGCTGATGCTGACGGGGCTGTTTATCGGCGCGCTGTGTTCCGGCGAGGCATTGCCGCCCATCCGGCGCAGCGTGCGCGAATGCCGCAAGATTCTGGTCATCAAGCACGGGGCGTTTGGCGACCTGGTGCAATCATTTGGCACGCTGGCGGACATTCGGGCGGATTTGCCGCAGGCGCAAATTACGCTGCTGACCGCACCGGCGTATCGCAAGCTGATGGAACGTTGCCCGTATGTCGACCGCGTGCTGACCGATGCGCGCGCGAAATGGTGGCAGTGGCGGGAGAACCGCCGTTTGCTGCGCACGCTTGCGGGGCAGGCGTTTGACGGCGTCATCGACCTGCAACATTCCGGGCGCGTGCGCTATTACCGTTACGCGGCGTTGCGCGATGCCGTGTGGGTGGGCAAGACGGCGGCGCCCGCGCCTTCGATGCTGGCGTCTTTCCGCCTGCAACTGCTGGCGGCGGGCATTGCGGTGAAACACGCGCCGCAGCCCGATGCGCAGTGGATGGCGGCGGAGATGGACGATTTTCTGCGCCAGCGCGGTGTGCCAGAGCGTTTCGTGTTCCTG
>JAFZMK010000224.1 GCA_017553285.1 Rhodocyclaceae bacterium | reverse complement strand
GGCAACGTTGCTGTTAGTGATGCGCTATCCAATTTTCCAACATCAGGTCGGGTACGCGCGCAAACTCGCGCATGTTGTTCGTGACGCAGATACATTTTCCCCGAATTGCTTGTGCAGCAATCAGAGAATCATTGAAACCGATTTGCTCGCCCGCTTTGAGCAGTTCGTGCTGAATTGCCGCCGATAATTCGACATCAGAAGCATCCAGCGGAATGATTCCATCGACCAGAAGAACAAACTCCCGGATGCTGTGCAAAACATTTTTCGGCGTTCTGGGATTCGCCGCGCCGTGCATCAATTCGGCATACGCCACGGCGGAAATAACAATTTTTGTGTCGCCGGATTGCGTTTCTTCCTCCAGCCGCCGGATAACATCGGGATACTTGCGGATGATGTACGAACAAATATTTGTGTCCAGCATGTACGTTTTCATCGCAACATCCCGTCCGCCTCAAGGTCTGCCAAAAATCGTGAGCCATCTGCGATTGGCGTGCGGTCTGGTTCAAAATCCGGACATCCCGGTGTCTCCAGCAGGGAGAGCCACGATTTTCTTTTCCTCGGTGCCCGGATAATCAGACCAAGACCGTCACCCATCGGCAGGATTTCCACCGTTCTGGTGTTCTTGAACTCCATGTCCTTGGGGATGCGCACCGCCTGCGCCGTGCTGTTGCGGAACAAAGTCGCTGTGCGAATAGTCATGACAACCCTCCGTTTTAATATGCGTAATATTGTGTGCCCGCCATCTCCGCCTGTCAATGCGAAAACAGCTTCACGCCATAAACCTGCCCGTCACGCGCAACATCACACCCCCGCCCAGCCACCGCGCCGGGTTTTTTCGCCTCCTCACCGAGCCAAGGGTCACGGCTTGTAATCTTTGCAGACGCGCGGTATAGTGCAGCGGTATATGACAAACGATACTGTCGGAGGGCGAGGATGAACACGGCTCTGAGTACATCAGTCTTTGAAAATGGGCGTAGCCAGTCTGTCCGCATCCCGAAGGAATATAGGTTTGCAGAGGGGACGAAACGGGTCGAAATCCGCAAGGTTGGGGATGAGTTGATCTTGCGCCCGCTACGACCGAAACGCTCGTGGCTGGATTTTCTGGAAATGGAAGCCACGCCAGATTTTGAACCTGTACGGCTTGATGAGTTTCTGGGAGAAGGCAACAGGTTCTTGCTCGACATGCTTTCCGACAGGGAGGCGCACCAAGATGGCAAGTGATCGGCGATACATGCTCGACACAAACATCTGCTCTTACATCATGCGCAAGCCCCCTGAAGCGTTGATTTTGCGCCTGCATCAAGAAGCACAAAACGGTTCCAGAATCGTTATTTCGTCGCTCGTCTATGCGGAACTGTTCTATGGTGCCATCAGTCCGAAAGCAGGGAAGACGCTGCTGCGCAAACTGGATGCGCTCGTCGCCAGCATCGATAGCATCTTGCCGCTGGATGCCGCAGCAGTCGCAACGGGGGCGATGGTGCAAGCCAAGTTGCTCAGGGAAGGGAATCAAATCGGTTTCGTGGACTCGCTGATTGCCGGGCACGCGCTCGCTGCAAACTGCATCTGCGTTACCAACAACACCCGCGAGTTTGCGCGCGTGAAATCGCTAAAAATTGAAAATTGGATCTTGCCCCATTAAGAAGGACTGGCGCCCTAGCAGGCCACAAAAAACCGCCCACCCCGGCAGGAGCAGGCGGAACCGAAGCGGTTTTTGGTTGTGGGCAGTCGTCATTGACACATCAAGACAACGAACGCTAGAATGCGGACATCGACTTTCAGTGCCAAGCGCAGCCGTCCCCAAGCTACTAGGAACTGCATTGGCTCACTCCTGTTTCCGGTTTGAAGCCGGGCAGGATGCAAACAGCCCCCGTTGCACCGGGGGCTTTTTGCTGCCTGCCCACCAGTGCCGCACAGTGGCGACGCGGCCATTCCACCAAACGCCCTCATCGGGATAGCGTCGCGCCCATGCGAACGCCACCCGGCAGCAGCTTCACGCCATAAACAAAAACCGCCCACCCCGGCAGGGGCAGGCGGAACCGAAGCGGTTTTTGGTTGTGGGCGGGCTATTGCGCAAGCAGCATGGCTAGGGCTACAATCACTCGTAGCTTCACCCTGACCGCCACGCGAACCCTTAGCAGCAGGACTATTCGCATAGCTGTACTCCAGTTGTGTTTCAAACTGGGCAGGGAACCAGCAAAAATCCCCGTCTAGCCACGGGGATTTTTTTCGTCCCCGTACCCACCATGCCGCACACAAGGCGCGGCACGGGCATTCTACCAAGCCGCGCGCTTGCTCACGCGGTCATCCGGTAAAGTGCGGCTTGCAGCCGCTGCTCCTGGGCGTGGCGTTCTTCGTCTTCATCGCGGGCACGCTGCGCCTGCGCGACGGCTTGGTGAACCTGATACCACGCTTCGGTGCTATCCACGCGGCTCTTGGTCAGCAGGTCGTTGAAATCCGTCAGACCGCCTTCCCGCTCGCCAGGGGCGAACTCTGGAAATACGGCGATGCCGCCCACTGCGGCGGCAGCGACTTGCGCTTTTTCTCGTCCGGTGTTGTGGCCGGTTTTGAGTTGCGTGCGGTAGTCGTCGTCGCCTGCGATGACGATGGGTTTGTCGGG
>JAFZMK010000223.1 GCA_017553285.1 Rhodocyclaceae bacterium | reverse complement strand
TGCTGGTTATTTTGCTGCCTTGCGGCAGACCGGGAAAACTGCGGGATGGGTTGGGGATGCTTTGTGGATAAACGGCATTTTGCCCGTTTCCCGAATTTTGCCCCACATTTGCACAACAGCCTGCCCACCGCTTGCCCACAAAGTTTCCCACAGCATTTTTCGCTTGCTTTTGATGTACTTGCCCCAGTTTTCCACAGTTTTCCGCCGACTATCTTCTTTATCCTCATTTATAAATACAAAAACAAGGGAAAAAGCACACATCGCGTGCGCGTGTGTGCCCGGGTTTGGGGCAAAGGCGTCCTGCCAGTAAAATTGCCGTTTTTTTGCGGAGCATGGTGCGGTGAAGTTTGAGCACATCATTGAGGTCAATCAGGAACAGGCGGCGGGGGCGATTGTGCTCACTGCCGAAGCGTTGTGGTTTGGCCTGATGGTGCGGGTGCAAGACCCGTGCCGTTTTCTGCCCGGCATCAATCATTGCACCATCGAGCGCTGTGCGCCCAACCATGTCCGCCGCACGCTGCATTCTGGTTCGGCGATTATCTACGACGAAGCCGAGTGGGAAGCGCCGCATTGGGTGCGTTTTACCGCCCGCACGCAAGATGGCGGCACGGCGGGCACGCACACCATCCGCATTTTGCAGCCGGAAGATGGCACGCTGGCGCTGCATTTTCACTATCACACCGCCAGCACGCCGCAAACCGGCAAAGACGGCATCGACTACGCCGGCTTCATCCGCGAAGCCTGGCGTCAGGCCGATTTTGATACCGTGCGCACCATCCGCGAACTGCTCGCCGCCTCCGGCACTGCCAATTAACCCTTCATTCTTTCAGGAAACCTGCTTCATCATGTGGTTCAAAAACCTTCAAATCTACCGCCTTCCCCAGCCCTGGACGATCAGCACCAGCGAACTGGAAGACAAACTTGCCAAACACCGTTTTCAACCCTGCGGCACGCAAGACCCGCACAGCGAAGGCTGGGTCGCCCCCGTCGACTGGGATGAACGGCTGGTCTACAACATCGGCGGCCAATGGCTGATTGCACTCGGGCGCGAAGAGCGCCTGCTGCCCGCCTCCGTCGTGCGCCAGGAAGTCAACGAACGGGTACAGGTGCACGCCGAAACACAAGGTTTTCGCCCCGGGCGCAAACAGGTGCAAAGCATCAAGGAAGAAGTCATCCAGGAATTTCTCCCCCGCGCCTTCACTCGCCGCAGCCGCATGTATGCCTGGATAGACCCGGTCAATGGCTGGCTGGTGATGGATGCCTCCAGCCCCACACGCGCCGAGCGCCTGCTCGAAGCCCTGCATGACGCCGTCGTGCCGCTGCCCGTGCGCCTGCTGCGCACCGAACGTTCCCCCGCCGCCGTGATGACGCAATGGCTGCTTGCGGGGGAAGCCAGCGAAGGCTTCACGCTCGATTGCGAATGCGAACTGCGCGCCGTCAACGAAGAAAAATCCACCGTCCGCTACCTTCGCCACCCGCTGGAAGCGCCCGAAATTCGCGCCCATCTCGAAGCCGGCAAACAACCCGTGCGTCTCGGGCTGGTATTGCAAGACCGCGTCGCCGCCACCCTCACCGACAAAGGCGAACTGAAAAAACTCGCCTTCCTTGATGTGGTGCGCGAATCGCTGGAAAGTCTGGACGAGAGCGACGCTGCCGCCGTCTTCGACGCCGAATTTGCGCTGATGACTGCCGAGCTGCAAACCCTGCTCGCCGCCCTGCTCGCCGCCCTCGGCGGGGAAGCCAAAGCCCGTCCCTGAACCGAATTTCTACCGCAAGGAACCGCCCCCATGTCCCGCCCGCAAAACGATGTTTTCCTGCGCGCCCTGCTGCGCCAGCCCACGCCCTACACCCCCGTCTGGATGATGCGTCAGGCTGGTCGCTATCTGCCCGAATACCGCGAAACCCGCGCCCGCGCCGGCAGTTTTCTCAACTTATGCAAAACGCCCGAACTGGCCTGCGAAGTCACCCTGCAACCGCTGGAACGTTTTCCACTGGACGCCGCCATCCTCTTTTCCGACATCCTCACCGTGCCCGATGCCATGGGCTTGGGTTTGTACTTTGCCGAAGGTGAAGGCCCGCGTTTTCAGCGCCCGCTGCGCGACGAAGCCGCCATCCGCGCCCTGCCCGTGCCCGACCCGCAACAAGAACTGCGCTACGTCATGGACGCCGTGCGCACCATCCGCGCCGCGCTCAACAACCGTGTGCCGCTGATTGGCTTTTGCGGCAGCCCCTGGACGCTCGCCTGCTACATGGTCGAAGGCGGCTCCGGTGCCGCCTCGGATTACCGCACCGTCAAAACCATGGCGTACAGCCGTCCCGAACTGCTGCACCACATCCTTGACGTTACCGCCCGCGCCCTCATCGCCTACCTCAACGCCCAGATTGAATCCGGCGCGCAAGTGGTGATGATTTTTGATTCCTGGGGCGGTGTGTTGAGTGAGGCCGCCTTCCGCGAATTTTCGCAAGCCTATCTGCGGCAGGTTGTCGCCGGTCTCACCAAAGAGCGCGACGGCGAACGCATCCCCGCCATCGTCTTCACCAAAGGCGGCGGCCTGTGGCTGGACGCCCTGGCGGACACCGGCGCCGACGCTCTCGGCATCGACTGGACCATCGACATCGCCCGCGCCCGCGCGCAAGTGGGCAGCCGTGTTGCCCTGCAAGGCAACCTCGACCCCGCCATCCTCTTTGGCAGTCACGAAGCCATTGAACGCGAAACCCGCGCTGTGCTCGACGCTTTCGGTGCCGGCCCCGGACACGTCTTCAACCTCGGCCACGGCATTTCGCAGCACACCCCGATTGATGCTGTCGAAGTACTGGTGCGCACCGTCCACGACCACAGCCGCGCCGCGCGCGGTTAAAATTGCGCGTTTGGTCTGGGGCACCACAAAGGAGTTCGCCGGTGAGCGCGCAAACACGTTGGAAACCGCATGTGACCGTGGCCGCCGTCATCGCGCGCGATGGGCGCTTTCTGATGGTCGAGGAAAACACCGAAGAAGGGCTGCAACTCAATCAGCCTGCTGGGCATCTGGAAGAAGGCGAGTCGCTCGTTGACGCCGCCGTGCGCGAGGTGCTGGAAGAAACCGCCTGGCATTTTGCGCCTTCGCATCTGGTCGGCGTCTATCAGTGGAACTGGAAAAACCGCTGCTACCTGCGCTTTGCCTTCTGCGGCGAACTGCTGGATGAAGAAGCCGGACGCGCGCTCGATGACGGCATCGTGCGCACCGTCTGGATGAGCGAGGACGAATTGCAGGCCAGCCGTGCGCGCCACCGCAGCCCGCTGCTGATGCAATGCGTGCACGATTACCTCGCCGGTCAGCGCGTGCCGCTGGACGTGCTGCACTGGGTTTTGCCATGAGGCGCACGCTGTTCCCCGCCGCGCGCGCGCTTTGCGCCGCCGCCCTGTGCGTCTTTACCACCACGGCGCAGGCTGCCAGTGAGGGCGCGGCGCGCGAGGCGTACATCGAATTTTGCTTTAACTACGGCTGCGAAGATTCCGCGCTGGTGCGCTTTGATGCCGACACCGTCGCGCGCGCCGGGGAACTCTTCGCGCCGGTAGAAACGCCCGCCGAAGAGCGCATTGCCATCGCCCGCGCGATTCTCGTGTTTTACCGCATCGCCGGTGAACAAACACCCATCTCCGCCGATCTTGCCGGCAACAAGCAAGATGAAGACGTCAACGGGCGCATGGATTGCATCGATCACACGCGCACCATCCAGCGCCTGCTGGCGCTGTTTGAAAAGCGCGGCTGGCTGCGCTATCACACCATCGTGGAAGAACCCGTACATCGGCGTTTTTTCATTTTTGACCACATCGCCCCGGCGCTGGAAGAACGCCCGGTAGAAGCACCCGCCGCCGCAGACAACCTCGCCGCGCAAACCCCCGCCGCGCCCGCGCCCAATGCGCAAACCGCCGCCAACGCTGCCGACGCCGGACCGCCGCGCAGCCCGAAGCAAACCATTGAGCGCTTCAACCAGCGCGCGCGCCTCAACGGCACGCACACCCACGAGACCCGCAGCGGGCTGCGCGAAGTACGCCTACCGCCCGCCACGCCGCCTGCCACGCCTGCGGCAACGAACGCTGGCACCGCAAAAACGCCTGCCGCAAGCGTGGGGGCATTCACACCCGCCGCACCCGCCCGCGATGTTGTCGATGGCTGGCTGGTCGATTTCGGCAAGGAACCCATCATCCTGCCCTACGAAGAATGGCGCA
>JAFZMK010000222.1 GCA_017553285.1 Rhodocyclaceae bacterium | reverse complement strand
CGCGCTGGCGCTGGCGCAGCAGCAGGAAGCCCGTCTGGGCGAACTGAGCGCCTTGCTCAAGGTCAAACCCGAAGAACTGCCCGCGCGCATTGCCACCTTGCTCGAACACACGCGCGCGCAAGAAAAGGAAATCGCCCGCCTGTCCTCGCGGCTGGCCGGTGCGCAAGGCGAAGAACTGCTCGCCCAGGCCGTCGACATTCAAGGCGTGCAGGTGCTCGCCGCGCAACTGGACGGCGCCGACATCGCCCGCCTGCGCGAAACCGCCGACAAACTGCGCGACAAACTCGGCGCTGCCGCCGTCGTGCTGGCAAGTGTGGTCGATGGCAAGGTCAGCCTGATTGCCGCCGTCAGCGCCAACACTACCAGCCGCATCAAGGCCGGTGCGTTGGTCGCCCACGTCGCCGCGCAGATTGGCGGCAAAGGCGGTGGTCGCCCCGACATGGCGCAGGCCGGCGGCGGGGACGCGCAAAAACTGCCTGCGGCGCTCGCCAGCGTGCCCGACTGGGTGCGCGCCAACCTCGCCTGACGCGCCCGCGCGCCTGCCACCGCCCGGCGCAGGTGGCAGGCAGCGCGCAAGCTGCTACACTTTTGCCGTTTTCCCTCACTGGCGCTTCACCATGCCCCGTCCTTTCCCGCTCAAACCCTTGCTGGATCTGACCCAGACCCGTCTGGACGACGCTGCCAAAGCGCTGGGCGAACTGGTCGCCAAAGAAACCGAACACAGCCAGAAACTGCAACTGCTGGAAGAATACCGTCAAGACTATTTCCAGCGCTTCGAGCAAGCCGCGCTCGACGGCATTTCGCCGGACATGTGGCGCAACTATTCCGCCTTCATCGCCCGCATTGATGAAGCCATCGCCGCGCAGCAAGACGTACTGGCACGCGCCCGCCAGAACACCGCCGCCGGCAAACAGGAATGGGTCGGTCACCGCAACCGCCTGAAAGCCTACACCACGCTGGAAGGGCAACACCTCCAGCGCGAAAACCGCCGCGAACTGCGCGCCGAGCAAAAACAACTCGACGAACACACCTCCACCCTGCTGCGCCGCCGCATTGAGAACAGCGTGGAAGAATAATCGCCCACTACTCACCACACCCCATGCTGGAAATTCTGCTTGGCACCACCCTGCCCGTTGCGCTGGCTGAAATTGGCGACAAGACGCAGTTGTTGGCGTTGCTGCTGGCGGCGCGTTTTCGCAAGCCTTGGCAAATTACGCTGGGCATTCTGGTCGCGACCGTTGCCAACCATCTGTGCGCCGCTGCCGTGGGCGGCGAAGTCGCCCGTCTGCTGGGGCCGCAGACTACGCGCTGGCTGCTGGCGGTCAGCTTTCTGGGCATGGCCGTCTGGATGCTGATTCCCGACAAACTGGAAGACGACGAAGTGCAGCCACGCACACGCGGCGGCGTGTTTTTCACCACGGTGTGGGTCTTTTTCCTCGCCGAGATGGGCGACAAGACGCAACTGGCCACCGTTGCCCTGATGATGAAATACGCTTCCTTGTGGCTGGTGGTTTGCGGCACCACGCTGGGCATGTTGCTGGCCAATGTGCCCGTGGTGTTTTTTGGCGAACGCATCACCCGCCGCCTGCCCGCGCAGTGGCTGCACCGCATCGCGGCGGCGCTGTTTGCCGCCTTCGGCCTCTTTTTGTTGCTGCCGGAATAACGCCACAGCGCGCAAGCAGCGGCGTACAGTTACAGTACAATGACGAACTATCCCCGGTTTTGTTTCTTCCGCCCTGCCCATGCGCCTGCTCTTCGCCTGTCTGCTTGCTGGATTCAGTCTGTCTGCCGCCTTCGCTGCCGCGCCGAATGCGGCACCGGCGCAAGGCGCGCGCGCGGTGCTGGCCGTGCGCACCAGCACGCCACAGCAACAGCAATGGGTGCGCCATGTGCGCGCCACGGGCAATATTGCGCCGTGGCAGGAAGTCATCGTCAGCGCGCAGGTGGCGGGGCTGCGCATTCTGGAACTGCGCGCGCAGGTGGGCGATGCGGTGAAAAAGGGGCAGGTGCTCGCGGTACTCGACCGCGAACAGGTCGAACAAGAACTGCTGCAAGCGCAGGCCGCCGCTGAAGAAACCCTTGCCCGCGCCCGGCGCGCGCGCGAACTGGCCGATAGCGGTGCCATCAGCCGCCAGCAGATTGACGCCGCGCTGGCCGCCGAAAAAACCCACGATGCGCAACTGGCGCTTGCCAAGATGCGCTTTCGCCGCGCCGAAGTCGTCGCCCCGTATGACGGCGTGATTACCGAACGTCAGGCCATGCCGGGCATGGTGCCGGACGTGGGCACGCCGCTGTTTCACATGCTGCGCGACAACCGTCTGGAATGGCAGGCGAAGGTCGCTTCGCATGAGCTGCCGCGCCTGCGCGTGGGCATGGAAGCCACGCTCACCAACGCGGCGGGCGAATCGGTCAGCGGCAAAATCCGCCAGATTGCCCCCACCGTCGATGCCCGCACGCGCGAAGCCATTGTTTATATCGACCTGCCGGCAGACGCCGGTGTGCGCGCCGGCGAGTTTGTCGAAGGCGAACTGGTCACCGCCACCGAGCCGGTGCTCACCGTCGCGCAAGAAGCCCTCATCGTGCGCGACGGCTTTTCCTGGGTCTTCACGCTGGAGTCGGACCTGCGCGTGCGCCAGCGCAAGGTGCAAACCGGGCAGATGCGCGGCAATGAAGTGGAAATTCTCTCCGGGCTGAACGAAAAACAGCGCGTGGTCACCACCGGCGTGGGCTTTCTGCACGACGGGGATGCCGTGCGCATCGCCCCGCCCGTCGGTCCCCTCAAAAAAGCCGCCCCGGCAAACGGCGAGAGGCAGCCCGCAAAAGACACCGCCGCCGCAAACGGCAAAGGCAAGGCGCGGCCATGAATGCCGACGACGAACGCGCGGGCGCGCAAGCAGGTCAAACGAACCTGTTCAACAACTTTGCGGTCTGGTCCATCCGCAACCCGATTCCGGCCATTTTGCTGTTTTTCCTGCTCTGCGTAGCCGGTTTGTACGGCTTTCAGCAGATGCGCATTGAAAACTATCCGGACCTTGACCCTTCCTTTATCACCGTCTCCATCGTCCAGCCCGGCGCCAGTCCGGCGCAGATGGAAAACGAAATCGCCCTGCGCGTCGAAGACAGCATCGCCACCATCCGTGGCCTCAAACACATCCACACCGCCATTCGCGACAGCGTCCTCACCATGGCGGTGGAATTCCGGCTGGAAAAAAGCGCCAACGAAGCGCAAGACGACGTGCGCGCCGCCATCGCCCGCGTGCGCTCCGATTTGCCCGACGCGATGCAAGACCCGATTGTCGACCGCATCGAACTTTCCTCGCGCCCGCTGCTGTTTTTCGCCGTCGAATCCGACACGCTGGACGACGTGGCGCTCTCCTGGCTGGTCGACCACGAATTGTCGCGCGCGCTGATGAAGGTGCGCGGCGTCGGTTCCATCTCCCGCGTGGGCGGCGTCGACCGGCAAATCAACGTCGATATTGACCACACCCGCGCCGCCGCCCTGGGCATTACCGCCGCCGAAGTCTCGCGCGCCTTGCGCAACGTGCAGCTTGAATCTGCCGGCGGCAAAGCCGAACTGGGCACCATGCAGCAGCCGGTGCGCACGCTGGGCAACGTGCAGCGCGCCGAGGAACTCGGGCGGATTCGCATCCCGCTCTCGGACGGGCGCGAAATTGCGCTGGACGACATCGCCATCATCCGCGACACCTTCGCCCGTCCCGAATCGCTCGCCCTGCGCGACGGCAAGCCCGTCGTCGGCTTTGAAGTCTCGCGCAGCAAAGAAGCCGACGAAGTCCTCACCGGCCAGGCGGTGCGCGAAGCGGTGCAGCAACTTGCCGCCCGCCATGCCGATTTGCGCATTCACGAAACCGCCGATTTCGTCACCACCACGCATCAGGAATACCGTGGCGGGATGCATTTGCTCTACGAGGGCGCGCTGCTGGCGATTTTGGTCGTCTGGCTGTTTTTGCGCGATTTTCGCGCCACCATCATTGCCGCCACGGCGCTGCCGCTGTCCATCATCCCCGCCTTTGCCGCCATGCACTGGCTGGATTTCACCATCAACGCCGTCACCTTGCTGGCGATTTCGCAAGTGGTCGGCATTCTGGTCGATGACGCCATCGTCGAAATCGAAAACATCGTCCGCCACCAGCGGCTGGGCAAAACGCCCAAAGAAGCGGCGATGGAAGCGGCGACAGAAATTGGTCTGGCGGTAACCGCCACCACCTTCACGCTGATTGCCGTCTTTTTGCCCACCGCCTTCATGGATGGCGTGGTCGGGCGCTTTTTCCACCAGTTTGGCTGGACGGCGGCCATCGCCGTCTTTGCCAGTCTGGTCGTCGCGCGTCTGCTCACGCCGATGATGGCCGCCTACACCCTGCGCCCGAAAATGCCGCTGCCCGAGCCGCGCTGGATGCACGCCTATCTGCATCTGGTGGGCGTGTGCCTGCGCCACCGTTTCCCCACCCTGCTGCTGGCGCTGCTGTTTTTCGCCGCCTCGCTCGCCCTGCTGCCGCTGCTGCCGACCAGCTTCATGCCGCCTAGCGACCAATCGCAAACGCAGGTCATCCTGGAATTGCCGCCCGGCGCGGACCTTTCGCAAACCCGCGCCATCGCCGAAGAAGCCCGTCAGCTCATCATGCAGGTGGAGCACGTGCGCAGCACCTACACCACCATCGGCGGCGGTGCCAGCGGCGGCGACCCGCTGGAACAAACCGATAACGACCCGCGCCGCGCCACCATCACGGTGCGCATGGACCCACGCAGCGAACGCGCACCGCAGCCGGTCATCGAAGAAAACATCCGCGCCGCGTTAATGCAGTTGCCCGGCGTGCAAATCAAGATTGGCTTGAGCATTGCGGGCGAAAAATACAAATTCGTGCTGTCCAGCGACAACCCCGAACTGCTCACCCGCACCGCGCAACAGGTCGACCGCGAACTGCTGGGCATTGCCGGCATCGGCAACATTTCCTCCAACACCAGCCTGCTGCGTCCGGAAATTGTCATCCATCCCGACTTCGTCCGCGCCGCCGCACTCGGCGTGAGCACCGCCGCGATTGCCGACACCATCCGTGTCGCCACGGCGGGCGATTACGACAACGCGCTCGCCAAGCTCAACCTGCCCGACCGGCAAGTGCCCATCGTCGTGCGTCTGGACGAACAACTGCGTGGCGACCTGGACGAACTGGCGCGCCTGCCCGTGCCCGGCGCGCACGGCCCGGTGCCGCTGCGCGAAGTGGCGCGGCTGGAATATTCCAGCGGCCCCTCGGTCATCAAACGCTACGACCGCGCCCGCAACATCACCTTTGAAATCGAACTGGACCGCCTCAGTCTGGGGCAACTCAAAAAAGCCATCGACACGCTGCCCACGCTGCGCAACCTGCCTGCGGACGTGCATTACAGCGCCATTGGGGACGCCGAATTCATGGCCGAACTGGTCATCAGCTTCGCGGTAGCAATCATCACCGGCGTGCTGTGCATCTACACCGTGCTGGCGCTGCTCTTCAACAGTTTCGTCCATCCCTTCACCATTCTCACCGCGCTGCCGCTGTCCATTGGCGGTGCCTTCGTCGCCCTCTATCTCACCGGCCAGCATCTGGCGCTGCCGGCGCTGATCGGGCTGGTCATGCTGATGGGCATTGCCACGAAAAATTCCATTTTGCTCGTCGAATACACCATTGTTGCCCGCCGCGACCGCCTGCTACCGCGCACCGAAGCCATCTTCGATGCCTGCCACAAGCGCGCCCGCCCCATCATCATGACCACCATCGCCATGGGCGCGGGCATGATGCCCATCGCGCTGGGGCTGGGCGCGGCAGATCCAAGTTTCCGCTCGCCCATGGCCATTGCCGTCATCGGCGGGCTGCTCACTTCCACCGCATTGAGCCTGCTGCTGGTGCCGATTTTCTACACGCTGATTGACGACGGCATTGGTTTTCTCAAACGACTGCTGGGCATGGCAAGCGACGCGCTGCCGCCGTCTGCCGCACCCGCACCGGCAGCCGCGCCCGAGACGCGCCGCTGGGAGACGCCCGAAGAAAGATGGTGGGAACAACCCAAAGTGCGCGCCGAACTGCGCGCGCACGCCGCGCCCGAAGTGCCGGACGTGCCCAAAACGCCGGACGTGCCAGAAGTAGCGGAAATGCCGCAAATCCCGGATGTGCCCGAAGTGCCCGACACGCCCGCCGAACCCGAAACACCGCAAGCCCCGCAAGCGCCGGAAATGCCGGGCGTGCCCGACGAAGCGCAAACGCCCGCCGCGCCCGCCGCCGCCGAAACCCCGGATGCGCCCGAGACGACGGAAGCCGCCGATGCGGAGGACGAGCAATGGGCACCGTGGGTGGAAGACTGGCAGCGTCCCTGGCTGAAAGCCAACCGCGAGCCGATGGATCCGAGCAAAGACCTGTGGATTCGCCCGCCGGGCACACGCAAGCTCTGACGCGCGCCGCGCGCACACTGTTTTTGTTTTCATTGCACGAACAAGGAGCCGCCCTCATGCACATCCCTGCCCCCCGCCTCTTGCTGGTCGCGTTCGCCGCCACCCTCTGCACCGCCGCGCCCGCGCTGGCCGCCGAAGAAGCACCACTGCTGCAACTGGAAGCCTCTGCCACGCAGCAAGTGCGCCGCGACCAGGTGCAAATCACCCTGTCTTCCGACGTGGAAGGCGCTTCCCAAGGCGAAGTCAGCCGCAAACTCAACGCCGCCTTGCAGAAAGTCACCGAACAAGCGCGCGCCGTGCCCGCGCTGCGGGTGAGCAACGGCCCGTACTGGGTCTCGCCGCAAGCCACGTTCAGCGAAGACGACAAAACGCCCGCCAACAAACGCTGGCGCGGCAATGCGCAACTGATGCTGGAGAGCGCCGATTTCGACGCCGCCGCCGAATTTGCCCGCAGCGTCAGCGACATCATGGCGGTGGGCGGACTGAACTTCGTGCTCTCCACCGAGGCGCGTGAAGAAGCGCGCAAAAATCTGCTCAACCAGGCCGCGCAAGCCTTCCGCGACAAGGCCGAGCACGCCGCCCGCGCCTTTGGCTTTTCGCGCTACGAAATCCGCACCCTGTCGCTGGATGGCGCCAGCGCCCCGATGCCCAAAGCCATGGGCATGATGCGCACCCTGGCCGCCGCCAGCATGGAAGACAACGCCATGCCGATGGAGCCGGGCGATGCCACCGTGCGGGTGAGCGTCACCGGCGCCGTGGCGCTGTACTGAACGCGCGCTTGCCGCCTTTTCCCGTCCGTTACTTTTGCCCGTCCGCGCCGCCCTTGTGGGCGCGCGGATGCGCGCGGTCGTAGACCTTCGCCAGATGCTGGAAATCCAGATGCGTATAGACCTGCGTGCTGCGCAGGCTGCCGTGACCGAGCAATTCCTGCACCGCGCGCAAATCGCCCGATGATTGCAGCATGTGGCTGGCGAAGCTGTGGCGCAGCATGTGCGGGTGCACGTGCTGACCAATGCCGCTGACCTGCGCCCAGACGCGCAGCCGCGCGCGAATGGCTGGCGGCGACATGCCAGTGCCGGTGCGCGTGACAAACAGCAATTCATCACTATGTACCGCGCCGCGCAGCGCGCACCACGCCGCCACCGCTTGCTGCGCCTTCGCGCCTACCGGCACGCTGCGCGTCACGCCGCGTTTGCCGGTAACCGTCAACATGCCTTGTTCGATTTGCGCTGCGTGCGCCAGCGTCAGCCCGCCCAGTTCCGACAGGCGCAAGCCCGTGGCATAAAAGAGTTCAAACATCGCGCGGTCGCGCACGCCCAGCCGCGCATTCGGCGCTTCGGCTTCCACCGGCGCATCGAGCAACGCCTGCGTGCGGTCGACCGAGAGCGCCTTGGGCAGACGCTGCGGCGTTTTGGGCGCACGCACGCCCTGCGCCGGATTGGCCTCGCAATGCCCGTGCAGCAGTGCCCAGCGGTAAAAACTGCGCCAGCTCGAAAGCACCCGCGCCAAGGAAGTGCCGCTCAAGCCCTGCGCGCGCAGGCGCACCAAACCGGCACGGATGTCGCGGCTATCCAGCGCCAGCAGCGCGCGCCCTTCGGCAAGTTCTGCCAGCCGCGCCAGGTCGCGCGCGCTGTGCTCTTGCGTGTGCGCGCTGGCGCGGCGCTGTTCGCGCTGCCAGGCGAGATACGTTTGCATCAGCGCCGGCAGCGATGCGGGCGGCGTGTAGGTATACATGCGCGCGGCGCGCCGTTCAGCCCAGTTCGCGCACCAGTGCGATGGCGGCCAGCTCGCCAATGCGGGTGAGATAGACCGTGCCCATGCCGGAATAGAAACGTTCGGCTTCTTCGCTGGCCATCGCCAGCAGGCCAAAGCAAACGTCGCGCCGGTGCAGCGGCACCAGCGCCACGGAACGGATGTGCGGCGCGGCCTCGCCAAACCAGTCGACGATTTCCATGTTCGCCGGCTCACCACACCACGGCTGCGAGAGGTCGGCGGCGTAGTTGCGCAGTTCCTGGCTGACCGGGTCAAAATCCGGCGTGCCGTGTTCTTCCGAGGTATTCCACACGCGCAGCGCCACGTGCGGCACGGCAAAGTCTTCCAGCAGCGTCTGAAAGAGGTTTTCGCGAATGCCCAGATAATCCGCCGCCGCCAGCAGCCGCACGCTCAGTTGGTGCACCTTGCCGCTGATGTCGTCATTTTCTTCGCCGAAACGAATCAGGCGCACGAGGCGGTCTTCCAGCGCGACGATTTTTTCGCGCAGCGCGTGCAACTGGCGTTCCGCCAAGCTGATGGCCTGCCCGTGCTGCGGGTGCGGCACGGTGATGTCGGCAAACAATTCGGCGTGTTCGATGAAGAAATCGGGGTTTTCGTGCAGGAAGCGGGCAATTTCCTGTGCATTCATGTTGTGTGCTCCAGTACAGGGTTGTGCGGACGCCCCGCAAGCGTGCAGGGCCAGGGAAGTTCAGCAGTAAAGACGGTTTCGGCCTCGCCGCGCATCCAGACGGGTTCGCCTTCGCCGTGCCAGTCAATTTCCAGCGTGCCGCCGCGCATATCCACGCGCACCGGCGTATCGAGCAGGCCGCGCACGATGCCAGCCACCGCTGCGGCACACGCGCCCGTGCCGCAGGCAAGGGTTTCGCCCGCGCCGCGTTCATGGACGCGCAGGGCGATGTGCTGGCGGTCGATGATTTGCATGAAACCGACGTTCACCCGCGCGGGAAAGCGCGCATGTTGTTCAATCTGCGGCCCTTGCACGGCGAGCGGCGCGTGCGCAACATCCGCCACCACTTGCACGGCGTGCGGGTTGCCCATTGAAAGCGCGGTTATCAGCACCTCGCCGCCATCGGGCAACGCCAGCGGCTGCACGCGCGCGGCGCTCTGTTCGGTGAGGAAGGGAATGCGCTCCGGTGCGAAGACGGGCGCGCCCATGTTCACGCGCACCAGGCCGTCTTCGCCGTCTTGCAGGGTAATCAGCCCCGCCTGGGTCTGCACGCGGATGCATGTCTTGTCGGTCAGCCCCTGCTCGCGCACGAAGCGCACGAAGCAGCGCGCGCCGTTGCCGCATTGTTCCACCTCGCCGCCGTCGGCATTGAAAATGCGGTAGCGAAAATCGGCCTGCGCCTCGTCGGCAGCTTCCACCACCAGCAGTTGATCAAAACCAATGCCAAAGCGCCGGTCGGCAAGACGGCGGATGGTGGCGGCATCGGGCGCGAAGGTTTGCCGCACCGCGTCGACCACCATGAAATCATTGCCCAGACCGTGCATCTTGGCAAAACGAAGCTGCGCCATTGCGTCCTCTGTGTTGTGCCTTTCAGCCGCGCGCGGCATCACTGCCAGCCAATGCGGTTGAGCGCATTGATGGACTCGCGGTCGCCCTGCTCGGCGGCAAGCCGGTACAGGCGGCGCGCTTCTTCGATGTCGGTGCCGACACCTTTGCCGATTTCATAGGCTTGCGCCAGATGGCGCTGTGCCACGGCCATGCCCCGGTCCGCTGCCAGCCCGAAGAAGTGCACGGCACGCTGGTAGTTGAGCGGCACGCCATCGCCGACCATGTATTTTTCGCCCAGACGGAAGAGCGCATCGACCTCGCCGCGATCGCCAGCCTTGAGGTAATACTCCAGCGCGCGCGCGCCATCCACGTGCCCGCCCTTGCCGGTTTCCGCCATCCGCCCCAGTTGATACAGCGCCGGCGGATAGTCCGACTGCGCTGCTGCCTGGAACAATTCCAGCGCCCGCCGTTCGTGGTCAGGCAGCGAGGTAAAGCCCAGATAGACTTCGCCCAGCGCGGTGAAAGATTCGGGCGTGCCATGCTGGGCAGCGCGGCGGAAGAGTTCGTCCGCCTGTTTTTCATCGCGCGCCACGCCGCGCCCTTCCAGATACATCCGCCCCAGCCAGATTTCGCCCATCACGTCTTCCTGTTCGGCGGCCTTGCGCATCCACGCCAGCGCCTGCGCCTCATCGTGCTCGACGCCCTCGCCGTCCAGATACAGCCGCGCCATCAGCACCTGCGCCTGCGCCACGTTGCGCTCGGCGGCGCGGCTCGCCCAATCGCGCGCCTGCACATCGTCACGCGCCACGCCAATGCCTTCGTGATAACAACGCGCCAGCTCGGCTTGCGCCTCGGGCAAATTCTGCTTGGCCGCCTGTTGCAGGTGTTCCATGCCTTTGGCGGGGTTGCGCCACGCACCGCTGCCGTGCAGATAGATTTTGGCTGCCGCCAGCCGCGCGCGCGGGTTTTCCTGCTGCGCCGATTTTTCAAACCACGCCAGCGCCTCTTCCTCGCTTTGCGCCACACCGATGCCGTTTTGATACAGCTCGCCGAGCGCAAACTGCGCATCGGGGTCGTCTTGTTCGGCACTCTTGCGAATCCAGTACGCCGCCTGCTGGTCATCGCGCGTCGTGCCCTGACCGCGCGCATACATCAGCCCCAGGTTGTACTGCGCCGGAGCATAGCCCTGCTCGGCGCTGCGCTGATACCAGGCAAGCGCCTGCGCATCGCTTTGCTCCACGCCGATGCCGCGCGCATACAGCGAACCGAGCTTGAACTGCGCGGAGGCATCCCGCTCGTCGGCGGCACGGCGAAACCAGTTCAGCGCCTCACCCATGTTTTGTTCCACCCCCAGCCCTTTTTCGTAGAGCACGCCGAGGTTGTACATCGCCGTCGTATTGCCCTGACGGGCGGCGAGCAGATACCACATTTGCGCCTGTTCCAGACTGGCAGGCATACCGCGCCCGTGCTCGCTCATCACGCCCATGAAAAGCTGCGCGCCGGCGTGGTTTTGTTCTGCCGCCTTGGAAAAGAGTTCGCTGGCGTTGCGGTCACTGGCTTCCACACCGCGCCCGTGGGCGTACATCAGACCGAGCAGATACTGCCCCTCGGCATCGTTCTGGTCGGCAGTCTTGCGAAACCAGCGCACCGCCTCCTGCGGGTCTTCGCGCACGCCCAGCCCCTGGTCATACAGCCGCCCCATGCCGTTCACGCCGGCCAGACAACCCTTGTCTGCCGATTCCTGATACAGCTCCAGCGCCCGTTTGCCATCGCGCTCCACGCCCGTGCCGGTCTCGTACATGCGCCCCAGCGCCGCCTGAGCTTCGGCGCTGCCCTGACGCACCGCCGTGCGGTACAGTTCCACCGCCTGTTCAACGTCGTGACGCACGCCCCGACCCTGCTCGTACATTCTGCCCATTTCCACCGTGGCTTCCGGCAGACCACTATCCGTCGCCTTGCGCACCCAGCGCACCGCCTCGGGCAAATTCTGCTCCACGCCATCGCGCCCCTGCGCATAGCGCCGCCCCAGTTCCAGTTGCGAGGGGGCATCACCGGCCTGCGCGCGACTACGCAGCACTTCCAGCCGCAAGGGCGCCTCGGGCACCGGCACGCTCAAGGTGCCGCTTGCCTCATTGTCGGCAGCAGCCTCTTGGGCCAATGCCGGGCTGGCAGCGCCCGCCATCACCAGCAAACCACTCCACAGTGCCAGCGCACGCCAGTTCGCAGTCCTGCTTTTCATTGTTTCGCCTCGCATCAAAAATTTTCAAGCAACCGCCGCAGGCAACCTACCCGCCGACGACACGGCCAGACCGTTACAACACGTAGCAACCGCGATTATAGCCAGCCGTATGCAATAATTTTTGACGGCAAACACATCCACCCCCTTTTATTTCACGACCTACAGGAACTACACCGCATGAACGCCACGCTCGCCATCCTCGGCACCGGCAACATGGGCCGCGCCCTAGCCATTGCCGCCGCCAAAACCCTGTCTCCCGCGCAAATTGTGCTCACCGACCCGCGCCCCGAAGCCGCCCGCGCGCTGGCCGCAGAAATCGGCGCCCAAAGTGTTGCCAGCAACGAAGAAGCGCTTGAGCGCGCCCGCATCGTGCTGCTGGCGATGAAACCGCAGCAAGTGCAAGGCGTGCTCGCCACACTCGGCGCGAAACTGCGCCAGTACGCCGCCGAAGGCAGCCCGCGCGCGCTGGTTTCCATCGCCGCTGGCGTGCAACTTGCCAGCCTGCGCACATGGAGCGGCTGCACCGCCGCCGAACTGCCCCTCATCCGCCTCATGCCCAACACCGCCTGCGCCATCGGTCACGGCCAGATTCTCGCCTGCACCGAAGACGCCAACGCCCCCATCGACGAAGTCTGCGGTTTTCTTGCCGCCGCCGGGCGCATCAGCCGCATCCCCGAAAGTGCCATGGAAGCGGGCAGCGTGGTGTCCGCCTGCGCCCCCGCGTTCGCCTACATCTTCATGGAAGCGCTGGCCGACGGCGGCGTGCGCGCCGGTCTTAGTCGTCAAGACGCCCTGCAATTTGCCGCCCAGGCCGTACAGGGCGCAGCGCAAATGGTCTTGCAGGGCGGGCAATCGCCTGCGGCATTGAAAGACGCCGTCTGCTCGCCCGCTGGTTCCACCATCGCAGGCGTTGCCGCGCTGGAAGCCCACGGTCTGCGCCACGCCGCCATCGACGCCGTCTGGCAAGCCTACCTGCGCACGCTGGAAATGGGCAAACCGGCTTGAGCGCCACCGCCTTGACACCCCAAAAATTCTTTCCTCACACTGCGCCATGCGCGCCGGGCGTTTGCGGGGCGCGTATTTGTGAATCAGGAGATACACCATGAACACACTGCCGTCTTCCCGTTTCTTGTGCCGCCGCAGTCTGCTGGGCGCGCTTGTGCTGTCGCTTGTCCTGCTGGCGGGCGCGCCGCAGGCGCGCGCTTGCACCACCACCATCGTCACCCCCGGCGCCAGCGCCGATGGCTGCATGATGGTGAGCCATTCGGATGACAACGATCTGATTGATCAGGCCATCGTCTATGTGCCCGCGCGCGACTGGCCCGCCGGCAGCCTGCGTCCGGTGCACGCCAGCGCCGCAGCCAATGGCGACTTGCCGCAGTTCAACGCTTTTGAGGTGCCGCGTCTGGTCGATGCGGATCGCGCGCCCGGCTACGCCCATGCCGGCGAAAAGCCCAACATTCCCGTCGGCCACATTCCGCAGGTGGCGCACACCTACGCCTATCTGGACGGCAACTACGCCATCATGAACGAGCACGGGCTGATGTTCGGTGAATGCACGGACGGCGCTTTCATCAGCAACGGCCCGGAACCGGGCAAGCGTCTGTTCTATTCTTCCGAGCTGGCGCGCGTGGCGCTGGAGCGCACGCGCACGGCGCGCGAAGCCATCGCGCTCATGGGCGAGCTGATTGAAACCTACGGCTATTACGGCACGGGCGAGACCCTGCCGGTGGCCGACCCGCAGGAAGCCTGGGTGATGGAAATGGCACCTTCGCCCGAAGGCACGGGCGGGCTGTGGGTTGCCCAGCGCATTCCGGACGGGCATTTCTGGGTCGCCGCCAACCAGTTTCGCATCCGCGAACTGATGCCCGGCAACCCCAACCAGATGTGGGGCAAAACCCTCATTGCCACGCTGGAAAAAGCCGGCTGGCGCGCGCCCGAAGACCGTTCCCTGCCCGTCGACTGGCTGCGCTCGGTGAGCCACGGCGAATACAACCATCCGTATTACTCGCTGCGCCGTGTGTGGCGCGCGCTCTCACTGGCCGCACCTTCGACCAATCTTTCGCCGTGGGTGGAAGACGGCTTTACCCGCGCCTATCCCTTCTCGGTTCAGCCCGACAAAAAAATGAGCATGGCGGACCTGCGGCGCATTCACCGCGACCACTACGAGGGCACGGAGTTTGACCTGACCAAGGGCGCTGCCGCCGGCCCCTACGGTTCGCCCGAACGCTACTTCGGCCCCTACGACCCGCACGGCGACGTGGGCGACCCGAATGCCGTGCTCAAAGGCGCGTGGGAACGCCCCATTTCCATGTTCTACATCGGCTACACCACCATCACCCACTGGAACCCGAATCTGCCCGACGCACTGGCCGGAACCGTCTGGGTGGCGCTCGACCGTCCCGCCGAATCCGTCTTCGTGCCGCTGGCCATCGCACCCGTGCCGGAAGGCTACGAACAGGGCGACACGCGCGCCTTCTCCCGCGACAGCGCCTGGTGGGCGTACAACCTGGTGGGCAACTACGCCCAACTCAAGTATTCGTACATGATTCAGGACATCCAGAGCCGCGCCGCCGCCCACGAAGAAGCGGGCGAAAAACTGGTGCAAACGCTGGGCGAGGAATTGCGCGAACTGGCCGCCAGCGACCCGCAACAGGCCGCCGCCAAACGCAACGCGCGCCTCAACGCCCACGCCGCTGCGGTGCGCGAAGACTGGGGCAAGCTCTTTGAACTGCTGGTGGGCAAATACGCCCAAGGCTTTGTGAACACGCCCGAAAAACCCGCGCAGGCGGTGGGCTATCCGCAAGAATGGCTGGATCGCACCGACTATTCCAAAGGCCCTGCCAACAGCTACGCCAAACCGCAATAAGGCGCGCGCCACGGCCAACACACAACGGGCGACGGCACTGCCGCCGCCCGTTTTTTCAGCAACACACTCAGCCCAACGGCAAAAACAGCTTCAACGGCTGGCCGGTGGCGGGAAGAAAGCCATAGTGCTGGTAGAAACGCGCAGCACCAGTATTTTTTGCATCCACAAACAAGCCCGCGCTGCCAACCGCTTGCGCGGCGGCGCGGGCGCGGTGCACAGCATCGGCCAGCAAAAGCCGTCCCAGTCCTTGCCCCTGCATGTCCGTCCGTATGGCCAGACGGCCAAGGCGCGTGACCGGAATCTGGCGCGGAAAGCGTTTCGCCTTTTTCGCGGGCAAATCATCGCGCAGCACAAACGCCGCACTCAAGGCGTAAAAGCCCAGAATGCTGTCGGCTTCCACGTCGTAACCAGAACGCGCCCAAGCGTGCGCCACCAATTCATCCGCAGGCACGGCAACAAAGGTACGCGCAATTCCCCGGTTCTGATGCTGGAGCGCAATTTGCTGCAACCAGGCGTTGAGCAACGCCTCGCCGCAGTCAAACCCGTTTCGGTCGTGGTGCCCAGTCAAGGCTTCCAGTCTGATCATCGCGGCGCACCACGTAGTCATCGAGTGCCGCTTTCAGCGCGGCATTGGGGGGCAAGGGCGCATCCAGCGCGGCAAGAAAGGCTTGCGCCTCGCGCGCAGAAAGCCGGATAACACGCTCTTGCTCAATAATGCGTTCGGCCTCGCGCAAAGCCGTCTGGACAACAAACTGATTAAGGGTAGCGCCCATCAGACTGGCGGCCATTTCCAGCGTTTCCTGCACAACCATCGGCACACGCGCCGTGATGCGGCCACGCTCAGGTGTTGCGGTTGCGGGTGCGGTTATCATGGCAACCTCCATTGGATGATGGTGGAAAGTCTAGCAGAGTGGTGCCAAATTGTCACCAACAAGCATTTTCGCACTCACCCATTTCACGCGCTTCACCAAACCGATAGCCAAAAACTATAATAGCGCCCCCTCGGCGCGCGCCGCCGTCTTGTCCGGATGCTGCACGCGGGCGCGGATGTGCTCTTGCTGCCAGCCGTCCCGTTTTCTCGGATAATGCGCCCTTCGCCAAGTTTCCCGACCATCATGAATCCCCGCAAAAAACGTCTCTTGTTAATCGCCTGCGCCGTCGCTTTGCTGGCGGGCGCGCTGGCGCTGGTGTTGGCCGCTTTTCGCGACAACATCGTGTTTTTCCACACCCCCACCGAAGTGGCGGAAGGGCGCGCGCCGCAGGGGCGCACGTTTCGCATCGGCGGCATGGTGGAAGCAGGTTCGGTGCGGCGCGATGCCGACGGCGTGACGGTGTATTTCGCCATTACCGACATGGCGCACAAGGTGCCCGTGCGCTATCAGCGCGCGCTGCCGGATTTGTTCAAGGAAGGCAAAGGCGCGGTGGTGCAGGGCAAGTTGGGCGAGGACGGCGTGTTCCTCGCCTCGGAAGTGCTCGCCAAACACGATGAAAACTACATGCCGCCGGAAGCGCAACATGCGCTGGATGCGGCGCGGACGCTGCAAGAATGACGCTGGAACTGGGACATTTCGCGCTCATCGTCGCACTGCTGGTGTGCTGCGTGCAGGCGGTGCTGGCGCTCGTGGGGGCACAGCGCGCGCACGCGGGCATGATGGCGACGGCGCGTCCGGCAAGCTGGGCGCAGTTTGGTTGTCTGGTGCTGGCATGGTGCTGCCTGACCTGGGCGTTTGTGCAAAGCGATTTTTCTTCGCTGCTGGTGGCGCAGCATTCGTCTTCGCAAACGCCGCTGATCTATCGCATCACGGGCGTGTGGGGCAACCACGAAGGTTCGCTGCTGCTGTGGTCGCTGTCGCTGTCTGGCTGGACGGTGGCGGTGGCGCTGTTCAGCCGCCGCCTGCCACAAGCATTCACCGCCCGCGTGCTGGGCGTACTGGGTGCCATCAACGCGGGCTTTCTGGCGTTTTTGCTGTTCACCTCCAACCCCTTCCTGCGCCTGCTGCCGCCTGCGCTGGAAGGGCATGATCTGAACCCGCTGCTGCAAGACCCGGGCATGATTATTCACCCGCCGCTGCTCTATATGGGCTATGTGGGCTTTTCGGTGGCGTTTGCCTTTGCGCTGGCGGCACTGCTGGCCGGGCGCTTTGATGCTGCCTGGGCGCGCTGGTCGCGCCCGTGGACGCTGGTGGCGTGGCTGTTTCTCACCGCTGGCATCGCCGTCGGTTCCGGCTGGGCGTATTACGAACTGGGCTGGGGCGGCTGGTGGTTCTGGGACCCGGTGGAAAACGCCAGTTTCATGCCGTGGCTGCTGGGCACGGCGCTGCTGCATTCGCTGGCGGTGACGGAAAAACGCGGCGCGTTCCGGAGCTGGACGGTGCTGCTCGCCATCGGCGCGTTTTCGCTCTCGCTGCTGGGCACGTTTCTGGTGCGCTCGGGCGTGGTCACGTCCGTCCATGCTTTTGCCTCCGACCCTTCGCGCGGGCTGTTCATCCTCGGTCTGCTGGTGGCGGTCATCGGTGTCTCGCTCACCGTCTTTGCGCTGCGTGCGGGCAGTCTTGGCGGCGGCGGGCGCTTTGCGCTGCTCTCGCGCGATACCAGCCTGCTCATCAACAACGTGCTGCTGGCGGTGGCAACGTCCGCCGTGCTGCTCGGCACGCTCTATCCGCTGTTTATCGACGCGCTGGGCATGGGCAAACTTTCTGTCGGTCCGCCGTATTTCGAGGCGGTGTTTGTGCCGCTGATTGCGCCGGTGATGGTGTTGATGGTCATCGGCCCGTTTGTGCGCTGGAAGTCCGACACCGCCCGCCGCCTGCTGCGCACGCTGTGGCTGGTGGTGCTGGGCGCGCTGGTGCTGGCAGGCGTGCTGGCGGCGTGCATGGGCATGGACAACGTCTCGCCCGCCGCCTTCGGCGGTCTGCTGCTCGCCGCCTGGATTGCGAGCGCCAGCGCACAGCTTTTGTGGCAACGCCTGCGCGCGCCCGGGCGTATCGCGGCGGGCTGGTGGGGCATGTGGCTGGCGCACTTCGGGCTGGCAGTGTTCATCCTCGGCGTGACCGTGGTGAAAAGCGGCGGGCAAGACCTCGACATGCGGATGCGCGTGGGGCAACAGGCGGAACTGGCCGGCTACACCTTCGTGCTGCTGGATGAAAAACCCTACCGCGGCCCCAACTACACCGCCTTCACCGCCCGCATCGCCGTCTATCTGGACGACCAGCGCCAGCACCTGCTTGCCGAACTGGTGCCCGAAAAACGCATCTACCACGCCCGCCAGATGCCGATGACCGAAGCGGCCATCGACATCGGCATATTGCGCGACGTCTACGTCTCGCTGGGCGAGCGACTGGAAGACGGCGAATGGGTCGTCAGCCTGCACTATCGTCCGCTGATTTCGTGGCTGTGGGCGGGCTGCGCCCTGATGGGGCTGGGCGCGCTGGTTGCCGTGCTCGACCGCCGCTATCGCCGCCAACGCAGTCCGTCCCCGCAAACCGGAGCCGCCGCATGAAAAAAATTTCTCCCCGCGCCTTTCTTCCGCTGGCGATTTTTCTCGTCCTCGTCGTCTTTCTGGCCATCGGTCTGCGGCTCAATCCGCGCGAACTGCCTTCGACCCTCATCGACCAACCCGCGCCCGATTTTCTGCTGCCGCAACTCGGCCAGCCCAATCAAACCTTTTCGCCGCGCGCCATGCGCGGGCAGGAATGGCTGCTGAACGTCTGGGGTTCGTGGTGTGTCGCCTGCGGGCAGGAACACCCGACGCTGGTCGCCTTCGCCCGTCAGCAAGTGTTGCCCATCGTCGGGCTGAACTACAAAGATGGTCACGAGGCGGCGACCGACTGGCTCAAACGCCTGGGCGACCCGTACCAGCTTACCGCCGTCGATGCCGACGGGCGCATCGGCATTGATTACGGCGTCTATGGCGCGCCGGAAACCTTCCTCATCGACCGCGAAGGCATCATCCGCCACAAATACATCGGCCCGCTCACGCCCGAATTGATTGAGCAAGACCTGCTGCCCCGCCTGCAACAACTTCGCGCCCCCGCCGCCCCATGAGCATACGCACCCCTCTCCTTCGCCGCCTGCTGCCCGCCTGTGTTCTGGCGCTGGCGCTCTCGCTGCCTGCCGCCGCAGACGAAACCGAAGCCGCCGCACCCGTCGCACAGGCAGATGACACCGCCAGCCAGTTTGCCACGCCGCTCACGGATGACCCGGCGCTGGAACAGCGCGTCATGGCGCTCGCGCAGCAACTGCGCTGCCTCGTCTGCCAGAACGAAAGCATCGCCGAATCGCACGCGCCGCTGGCGCTGGACTTGCGCCGTCAGGTGCGCGAACTGCTCGGCGCGGGCAAAAGCGAAGCAGAGGTGGTCGACTTTCTGGTCGCCCGCTACGGCGATTTCGTCCTGTTCCGCCCGCCCGTACAGCGCAACACCCTGTTGCTCTGGTTCGCCCCCTTTCTGCTCGGCGTGCTGGCGCTGGGCGCGCTGCTCTACGCGCTGCGTCGCCGCGCCGCTGCCGCGCCCGAGGCACCGCTAAGCGCCGAAGAACGCGCCCACGCCGCCCGCCTGCTGGCTGCCGAACCTGACGCCCCCAATCCGCCGCCCCGCCCATGATTGCCTTTTTGCTCATCGCCACCGCGCTGGTCATCCTGCCCGTCCTCGCCCTGATTCTGCCGCCGCTGCTGCGCCCGCCGGTAGAAACCTCGCCTGCCGCCGCAGAAGACACGCAGCGCGAGGCATCGCTTGCCATCCTGCGCGAAGAACGCGCCTTGCTGGACGAAGAACACGCGCGCGGCGAACTGAGTGATACCGCCTACGCCGCCGCGCAAGAAGAACTCGCCGCCCGCGCCCTGCACGAAACCGCCACCGAAGCCACCGCAGCACAACCCGCGAGCGCGCCGCGCCGCGCCGCCGGTCTTGCCGTATTCATCGGCTGCGCCCTGCCCGTGCTGGCCATTGCGCTCTATTTTGTCTTGGGGCTACCTGCCGCCCTGCTCAAGCAAAGCACCGCCGCGCCGGAAAGCGGCATCGAAGCCGCGCCGGAAATCGACCGCGAAGACTTCGCCCGCCGCATCGAAACCCTGACGGTGCTGATTGAAAGCGAGCAAATCAACGACGATGTCGACACCGCCTGGGTGATGCTCGCCCGTGGGCTTGCCCTTTTGAATGACCGCACCGCCGTCGAACAAACCTGGCAGCGCGTCTCCGCCAAAATGCCGCAAAGCTCGCTCGCGCCGCTGATTACCTGGGCGGACTTGCTCGCCGCCACGCGCCAGGGCAATTTCGAGGGCGACCCCGACCGCCTGCTCACCCTCGCCTTCCAGCTTGCGCCGGAAGATGCCAGCGTGCTTTCCCTGATGGGCATCCGCGCCTATTCGCGCGAGCAATTCGCCGAGGCCGCCGATTACTGGCAACGTCTGCTTGCCATCCTGCCCGCCGAAGACGGCGCGCGCGCGCGCTTGCTGGAGAGCATTCAAGACGCCCGCCGCCGCGCCAATCTGCCGCCGCTGTCTGCCGACGGCGGGTCTGCCGACGGCGGGTCTACCGCGCACCCATGATGACCGCGCTGCCGCGCCCGTTTGCCCGCCTGTGGCGGCGCGCGCTCGTCGCGCTCTTGCTGCTCGCCGCCAGCGCGCCGCAGGCCGCGCCGCCCATGCTGCTGGCGGGGCAATACACGCAAGGCGTGGAGGTCTCGCGATACTGGGTGAGCGAAAAATACGACGGTGTGCGCGCCTGGTGGGATGGCGCGCGCCTGCAAACCCGTGGCGGCCAGCCCATCGCCGCGCCCGCCTGGTTTACCGACGGCTGGCCGCGCACCGTCATGGAAGGCGAACTGTGGGGCGGGCGCGGCACGTTTGAAGCGGTCAGCGGCGCGGTACGCAGCGCCCAGCCCGATGACAAAGTCTGGCGCGGCATCCGCCTGATGGTTTTCGACCTGCCCGAACACCCCGGCACCTTCGATGCGCGCCTGCGCGCCCTGCAACAGTTACACGCCGCCCATCCCGCGCCCACCTGGCAGCCCGTGCCGCAATGGCGCGGGAGTACGCATGAGGCGCTGATGGCGGACTTGCAAAACATCGTCTCCGGCGGCGGCGAAGGCGTGATGCTGCACCGTGGCAGTTCGCACTACCGCGCCGGACGCAATGACGACTTGCTGAAACTGAAAGCGGCGGATGATGCCGAGGCCATCGTCCGCGCCCATCTGCCCGGCAAGGGCAAATATGCCGGGATGACCGGCGCGCTGCTGGTCGAACGCGAAGAAGACGGCGCGCGCTTTCGCATCGGCAGCGGTCTCACCGACGAACTGCGCCGCCACCCGCCCGCGCCCGGCACCATCATTACCTATCGTTACAACGGTCTGACCCGTCGCGGACTGCCCCGTTTCCCGCGCTTTTGGCGCATTCACACGCCCGCGCCAGAGGCGGAAAAAGCCGCTGCCGCGCCGCCGTGAAACGATTAGAAATACTTGATTTTT
The DNA here is from genome assembly GCA_017553285.1 of Rhodocyclaceae bacterium. GTDB lineage: Bacteria > Pseudomonadota > Gammaproteobacteria > Burkholderiales > Rhodocyclaceae > JAFZMK01. Next base: position 4,502 of record JAFZMK010000222.1, on the reverse strand, counting down.
GTGTAAAAACCACGTGCGCAAACCGTTCGTCCGCGACGGACGGCGCGAGGGATTGACAACTTTTAGCCGCCTTTCTAAAGTTCGCCCACCTCGCAAGCGCGCCCACCCCGGTCGCGTCGAACGGGTCGCTACGAACCCGACTTGCGCACGTCCCTTCCCGCTGGCTACGGCCAGTTGCCACACACAAATGCCAGGGCAACCTGCCCGGCGATTACGGAAGCGGACCAAGATAACGATCGACCGTGCGGGCACCCCGCCCTTCTTTTTCGCGCGGCAGCAAATTTTGTGGAGGAAAACCGAAAACATGGCAAAGCATTCGACCCCTACAGAGAGCCGGCGGCACAACACCCAAAAATCTGGCCGCTTCGTCCGCAACACTGCTTCTTTCATCTTCGTCGCCGCTTCCGTAGCGGTATTCGCCATGGGCGCGCAACTGGTGCATTCGATGCCGCAAGCAGTCGCCGAGCACCACGCCAGCCACGCGCCGAGTTCGATGCAATCGGTGTGGCGCAATCTGCATCCGGCAGATATGCAAACCCAGAAGCTGACCAACCTTTCGCTCTCGCCCGAAATGCGCGCCGTGCGCGACTGGGTCAGCGGTCACTACAACGTCACCCCCGTCAAGCTCAACCTGATTCTGGAACAGGCCGAACTCAACGCCCGCAAATACGGCTTTGACCCGCTGCTGATTGTCGCCATGATGGCGGTCGAATCCAGCTTCAACCCCAAAGCGCAAAGCCCGCGCGGCGCGCAGGGGCTGATGCAGGTGATTCCGCGCTATCACATGGACAAAATCACCCCGCACGGCGAAGCCGAAGACGTGCTCTTTGACCCGCGCATCAACATCCAGATTGGCACGCAAGTGCTGGCCGAAGGGATGCAGCGTTACGGCACACTGCGCGATGCGCTGCAATACTACGGCGGCGCGCGCAAAGACCCGAAAGCGCGTTACAGCGAACGGGTGCTGCGGATGAAAAACCGCCTGACCGCCATCGCCGAGCGCGACCTGCAACAAGACGCCTGAACGCGCGCGCGTGTGGCGCACAATCCGGATGGCGCGGGGTACAATCCGCGCCATTCTTGTTTTTGGGGAACCGCAGTTGTTCACGGGTATCACGCTGGCCTTGTCCAAAGGCCGAATCTTTGAAGAAACGCTGCCGCTGCTGGCCGCCACCGACATCGTACCGGCGGAAAATCCGGAGTCTTCGCGCAGCCTCATCATCGCCACCAACCGCCCCGATGTGCGCCTGCTCATCGTGCGCGCCACCGACGTGCCCACCTACGTGCAATATGGCGCGGCAGACATGGGCATCGCCGGCAAGGACGTGCTGATCGAACACGGCGGCGCCGGGCTGTATCAGCCGCTGGATCTGGACATCGCCCATTGCCGCATGAGTGTCGCCGCGCGTGCCGATTTTGATTACCGCGCCGTGCGTCCGGGCGGGCGCATCCGCGTGGCGACAAAATACGTCAAACAAGCCAAGCGCCACTTCGCCAGCAAGGGCGTGCATATCGACATCATCAAGCTGTATGGTTCGATGGAACTCGCGCCGCTGGTCGGGCTGGCGGATGTCATCGTCGATCTGGTGTCCACCGGCGGCACGCTGCGCGCCAACAATCTGGTGGAAGTGGAAACCATCGAGCCAATCAGCTCGCGGCTGATTCTCAACCAGGCCTCGCTCAAGCTCAAACACGCGCTGCTGCAACCGCTGCTGGACAGTTTCGCGCACAGCGTCGCCGCCCGCCGCGCCGCGTAAGCCAGCGCCACGATGCAAGACCTGGCGTGGCGCAACGAAGTGCTCACTGCGGACGTGCCGCGCCTGCGCACCTTGGCGCGCCGCGCGCGTCAGGCAAAGGATGCGGGCACCCGCGCTGCGGCGCAAACAAAGTTTGATGCGCTCTTGCACGAATCGCGCACCCGTCGCGCACAACGCGCCGCCGCCCTGCCGCAGCCCACGTTTCCCGCAGAGCTGCCCGTCAGCGCCCAGCGCGACGCCATCGCGCAGGCCATCGCACAGCATCCGGTGGTGATTGTTTGCGGCGAGACGGGTTCGGGCAAAACCACGCAGTTGCCCAAGATTTGCCTGAGCATCGGGCGCGGCGCTGCCGGACTGATTGGCCACACGCAGCCCCGGCGCATCGCCGCGCGCACCACTGCCGCGCGCATCGCGCAGGAACTTGCCAGCGAACTGGGGCAGACGGTGGGCTTCAAGGTGCGCTTTACCGACCAGGTCAATGAACGCACCGCCATCAAGCTGATGACCGACGGCATCTTGCTGGCCGAGACGCAGTCCGACCCGTCGCTGTCCGCCTACGACACGCTGATCATCGACGAAGCGCACGAGCGCAGCGCCAACATCGATTTTCTGCTTGGCTATCTGCACACGCTGCGCCGCCGCCGTCCCGACCTCAAAATCATCATCACCTCGGCGACGCTGGATGCGGAACGCTTCGCCGCCCATTTTGCCGACGCCGCAGGCCGCCCCGCGCCGGTGTTTGAGGTTTCCGGGCGGCTCTATCCCATCGAAATCCGCTACCGTCCGTTTGAAGCCGAGCGCACGGACAAGCGCGACTGGCGCGATGCGCTCATCGACGCCGTCGACGAATTGCAGATGGAAGGCCCGGGCGACGTGCTCGTCTTTTTGCCCGGCGAGCGCGAAATCCGCGAAGCTGCCGAAGCCTTGCGCAAAGCGCCGCACCGCCCCGGAATGCAGCCGGAAATTTTGCCGCTCTACGCCCGCCAGTCCGCCGCCGAACAAGCGCGCGTGTTCTCGCCCGGCACGGCGCGGCGCATCGTGCTGGCAACCAACGTGGCAGAAACTTCGCTCACCGTGCCGCGCATCCGCTACGTGGTCGATAGCGGCTTGGCGCGCATCAAGCGCTATTCGCTGCGCAACAAGGTCGAACAGTTGCCGGTGGAAAAAATCTCGCAAGCCGCCGCCAACCAGCGCGCCGGGCGCTGCGGGCGCGTCATGGATGGTGTGTGCATCCGTCTCTACGACGAAGCCGACTTTGCCGCCCGCCCGCCACACACCGAGCCGGAAATCCTGCGCTCCTCGCTGGCGGGCATCATCCTGCGCATGGGCGCGCTCAATCTCGGCGCGGTGGAACACTTCCCGTTTCTCGACGCGCCCAGCCCGCGCAGCGTGCAAGATGGCTATCGCCTGCTGGTCGAACTCGGCGCGGTGGAAGACAGCGCCGAGCACGCACTCACCGCGCTCGGGCGCGAACTCGCCCGCCTGCCGCTGGACCCGAAAATTGGCCGCATGTTGCTGGCTGCGCGCCGCGAAGGCTGTCTGGCAGAAATGCTCATCATCGCCGCCGCGCTCTCCACGCAGGATGTACGCGAACGCCCCCGCGAATCCCCCGCCGCCGCCGACCAGGCGCACGCGCGCTTTCGCGGCGACGAAACCGCGCGGCAATCGGAATTTCTCTGGTTCTGCGAACTGTGGCGGCAGTGGAGCGAAGTGCAGCGCCACGAAAGCAGCAGCCGACAAAAAGCGTGGTGCCGCACGCATTTCCTTTCCTGGCTGCGGATGCGCGAATGGCGCGACGTGCACGCGCAACTGCGCACATTGGCTCTTGAGCACGGCTGGCGCGAAAACGACGCCCCCGCGCCCTACGCCGCCATTCACCGCGCCCTGCTCAGCGGTTTGCTCGGCCACATCGGAATGCGCATTGAAGAAGCACGCGGCGCGCAGGCGGGCGGCTACACCGGCGCGCGCGGCATCACCTTCTGGCCGCATCCCGGTTCCCTGCTGGGCAAAAAGACGGCGAAATGGATTGTCTGCGCCGAACTGATGGAAACCTCGCGCCTCTTTGGTCGCTGCCTTGCCCGCATCGAACCGCAATGGGTAGAAGAAATCGGCGCACACCTGCTGCGCCAGCATTTGAGCGAACCGCACTGGTCAAAATCGCAAGGCGCGGTGCGCGCACTGGCGCGCGGCACGGTGCATGGTCTGCCCGTCTATACCCGCCGCAGCGTGCCCTACCGCGACATTGACCCCGCCCTATGCCGCACCCTGCTCATCCGCGAAGGCTTGATTGCCGGTGAAATCGACGCCGCCGCCCGCGCGCGGATGCCCTTTTTGCAGCACAACCAGAAACTGGTCGCAGAAATTGAACGGCTGGAACAAAAAGCCCGCCGTCCGGACGTACTGGTCGACGACAGCCTGATTGAAGCCTTTTACGACGCCCGCATTCCCGCGCACGTCGTCGATTTGGTCACGCTCACGCAATGGCGCAAAGAGGCAGAACGCGAACAGCCCCGCCTGCTCTTTCTTTCGCGCGAAGCACTGATGCGCCACGACGCCGAAGGCATCACCTCGGAACGTTTCCCGCCCGTGCTGGAAGTCTTCGGCCAGCCGCTGCCGCTGGAATACCGCCACCACCCCGGCGAAGCCGACGACGGCGTAACCCTCGTCGTGCCGCTGGCGATGCTCAACCAGATTCCCGCCGCACGCTGCGAATGGCTCGTGCCCGGGCTGCTGGGCGAAAAGGTG
>JAFZMK010000005.1 GCA_017553285.1 Rhodocyclaceae bacterium | reverse complement strand
CAACGGCAGCGATGCGCCGATTGCGCCGCACGCCTATTACCGCTTCCTGCGCGATGGCGAACCGGCAGAAAGCCACGGCGTCTTTGGCGTGCGCACCTTCACCGGCCCGGCGGTCTACACCGGCGAGCACAAATTCCAGAAAGTGGAATTCAGCCACATTGACGACAACAAGGCCGAATATGCGCACAATGCGCAAGATGGCTGGATTGCCATGGTGCAGCACTATTTCTTCGCCTCCTGGCTGCCCGAAGGCGACATCGCCCGCGAATTTTTCATGCGCAAGAATGGCCGTCTCTACGAAGCCGGGCTGCTGGTGCCGATGGCAGAAATCGCCCCCGGTGCCACGGGCAAGACGGCGATGCGCCTGTACGCCGGCCCGCAAGAGCAGACCAAACTGGCCGCCATCGCGCCGGGGCTGGATTTGGTGGTCGATTATGGCTGGCTGACCATCATCGCCTCGCCGCTGTTCTGGGTGCTCTCGTGGCTGCACCGGCTCACCGGCAACTGGGGCTGGGCGATTATTCTCGTCACCGTGGCCATCAAACTGATTTTCTTCCCGCTCTCGGCGGCCAGTTACCGCTCCATGGCGAAAATGCGCACGCTGGCACCGCGAATGCAGCAGTTGAAAGAACGCTATGGCGACGACCGCGCCCGTCTCCAGCAAGAAATGATGGACATGTACCGCAAGGAAAAAATCAACCCGCTGGGCGGCTGCCTGCCCATGCTGGTGCAGATTCCCGTGTTCATCGCCTTGTACTGGGTGCTGCTGGGCAGCGTGGAAATGCGCCACGCCCCGTGGCTGGGCTGGATTCAGGACCTTTCCGCGCCCGACCCCTACTTCATCCTGCCCATCATCATGGGCATCGCCATGCTCGCGCAGATGAAGCTCAACCCCGCCCCGCCCGACCCGATTCAGGCGCGCGTCATGATGACCATGCCGATTATCTTCACCGTCATGTGTCTTTGGTTCCCGTCCGGCCTGGTGCTCTACTGGGTGGTCAACAACCTGCTCTCCATTGCCCAGCAATGGCAGATCACGCGGATGATTGAAGGTGCCAAAAAACCCGCCAACGACAGCCGCATCCGCTAAGGAAACCATCGCCGCCATCGCCACCGCACCGGGGCGCGGCGGCATTGGCGTGGTGCGCGTTTCGGGCAGCGCACTCGCAGCGTTTGCCGAACGGCTCACCGGCAAAGCCTGCCCCGCGCCGCGTGTTGCCGCGCTGACGGCGTTTCTCGACGAACACGGGCACGCCATCGACCACGGCATCCTGCTGTATTTCCCCGCCCCGCATTCCTTTACCGGCGAAGACGTGCTGGAACTGCACGGCCACGGCGGGCCGGTTGTCCTGCAACTGCTGCTCGCGCGCTGTCTTGCGCTGGGCGCGCGGCTCGCCCGTCCCGGTGAATTTACCGCACGCGCGTTTTTGAACGGCAAGCTCGACCTTGCCCAAGCCGAAAGCGTCGCCAGCCTGATTGACGCCGCCACCGCCGCCGCCGCGCGTGCCGCCGTGCGTTCGCTGGCGGGCGAATTTTCCGCCCGCATTCACGCGCTGGCCGACGAACTGCTGCAACTGCGCCTCGAACTCGAAGCCGCGCTGGATTTCCCCGAAGAAGAAATCGACTTCATCAGCGAAGCGCGCATCCACGAACGCCTCGCCGCCCTGTGCCAACGGCTGGACGCCACGCGCACGCAAGCGCGCCGTGGTGCCGTACTGGAAGAAGGGCTAACGCTGGTGCTCGCCGGTCGCCCGAATGTGGGCAAATCCAGCCTGCTCAACGCCCTGGCCGAAGAAGAACGCGCCATCGTCACCGACCTGCCCGGCACCACGCGCGATGCCCTGCATCACCGCATCGCCGTGCACGGCATTGCCGTTACCCTCATCGACACCGCCGGATTGCGCCAAACGGACGACCCCGTGGAACGCCTCGGCATCGAACGCGCCTGGCAAGAAATCGCCCGTGCCGACCTCGTCTTGCGCCTGCTGGACGCCAGCGCAGGCGAGACGGAAGAAGACCGCCGCATCGCCGCGCAACTACCTGCCCACCTGCCGGTACTCACCGTCTGGAACAAAACCGACCTCACCGCCACCCCCGCAGGCCGCCAAGGCGCAGCGCTGCACATCAGCGCCCGCCACCATCAAGGGCTGGAAGCCCTGCGCGCCGCGATACTGGACGCCACCGGCAACGCCGCCACCGGCGAAGAAGACGTACTGCTCGCCCGCACCCGCCACCTGGACTGCCTCGCCCGCACCGCCACGCATCTGGCGCAGGCTGCCGGACAACACGACCAACCCGAACTACTCGCCGAAGACCTGCGCCTTGCCCACCGCGCACTGGGCGAAATCACCGGCGAATGCACCCCCGACGACCTGCTGGGTGCGATTTTCAGCCGGTTCTGTGTGGGCAAGTAATAAGCCTTCCAGAACCGTCCGAAGCCTTCCGCGAAATCCACATAAGCCCGCATAAACGCTGCGTTTTCGTTCCCCGGAAGTCTTGCACGTTCCGCACGCAAGCAGGGTGGGCAAGCCTACCGGCGGTAGCCTGTTGCCCACCCTGCTGCTATGCGGTTATATACAGGGGCGGGATACAAAACGGGGCACAACGAATGCGCCGCGCCCGGCAGGAGCAAATAATCATTTGCCCCCAAACGGTTACGGATTCACCAACGCACGCAACGGAACGCAATGGCTGCGACGGAAACGACGCCGGGCGAAAAATTTCTCCCCGCGTCGCCCATTGGTGCGGAGGGGCAGATGCGCCGGTTTGTCGCAAATATTTTCGGCTCTGGCTGCGAAATGGCGAGATTGTTTGCGCAAGGGATTGATTTTTTATTTTTTGTAACACATACTTGCGCTTTGAACGGGTCGCGCAACTGCGCGTGCGTTTTTTATTTTTTGTTCGTCAAGGAGTTACAGGATGATGCTTCGTAAAATGAGTGCGTGCGCTGCGGCGCTGACGCTGGCTTGGGGCGCGACGAGTTCGCTGGCGCAAGCGCAGGCGCAGACTGATGGTGTGCTGGTGAAACTGCGCGCCGAATCGTCGGTGAAAGTGCTCTCGAACGCTGACCATGCGCGTTCGCTGTCGGCGGCGACCAAGAAAACGTTGCAGGTGTCTAACGGCCCCGCGCCGGATGTGCGCCTGGTGCGCGGCGATGGCACGATGTCGGATGAAGAACTGGCCGCCGCCTTGCAGGAAGCGGAGAACGTGGAATATGCCGCCCCCAACCGCATCATGCAGTTGCAGGCTGTGCCCAACGACCCGCTGTTTGGGCAGCAATGGTATTTGCAGTCGGACGTCTACGGTGCCATCCGCGCGCAAGGCGCGTGGGATATTACGACTGGCTCGCCTGCGGCACCCGTGGCGGTGGTCGACTCCGGCGTGTGTGCGGCGCACCCTGACCTTGCCCCGAACCTGCTGCCGGGCTATGACTTTGTGAATAATGCCGCCGGCTCTGCCGGTGCGGACTGCGGCGCGGATAGCCACGGCACGATGGTTTCTGGCCTGATTGCCGCAGCGGGGAACAATTCGCAAGGCATCGCCGGGCTGAACTGGGATGGTCGCATCGTGCCTGTGCGTGCTTTGGGGACAGGCGGCACGGGGACCATGGCTGACATCATCGCTGGCATTCGCTGGGCGGCGGGGATGCCGGTGACGGGCGTGGCCAATAACCCCAATCCGGTGAAAGTCATCAATGCGAGTCTTGGAACCGTCTTTGGACAGACAGGTATTGGCACCTGCCGGGTCATTCCGAATTCGCCGAATTCGTCGCCCGCTTGGGCGGAGCTGGCGAGCGACCTGGTCAGCACCGGCGTGATATTGGTGGCTTCGGCGGGCAATGACTCCCAGCCCGTGAGTGAGCCGGCCAACTGCCCGGGTGCGATTGCGGTTGCCGCTGTCACCGACGATGGCTACAAAACCACGTACAGCAGTTTTGGTCCGGAAGTGTTCATCAGTGCGCCGGGCGGCGTGGGTTGCGTCTCTAGTTCTTCCTCGTGTGGCGGCATGCTGACGACGAGCGGCAGCAATGGGTATGCGTATGCCGAGGATCGTGTTGCTGGCACGAGCTTTGCCGCGCCGCTGGTCTCGGGTACCATTGCGCTGATGCTCTCGGCCAACTCCACGCTGACGGCGGATGACGTGAAAGCCATCCTGAAAGAGACCGCGCGTCCCTTCCCGTATGACCCGTCCTTGCCGCTGTGCTCGGGCACCTATTCGCAGAAATGCAACTGCACCACGGATACCTGCGGCGTCGGCATTTTGGACGCGGAAGCCGCCGTGCGGCGCGCCTACGACTTCGGCCCGTCGTCCTCGCAACCTGAACCGCAACCCGAAGTGCAACCCGAAGCGGAAAGCAGCGGTGGCGGCGGTGCTGCCGACTGGCTGGCGCTCTTCGGTCTGCTGGGTCTGGCCGCCGGCAAACGCCGTTTGCGCAAAGCCTAAGACAGCAAAGCTGCAATGAAAAACGCGAACGCTGCGGCGTTCGCGTTTTTTTATGTCGCGCACGAGGCGCAGCGCAGCCTTGGTCGCGATGGCGGCCTTGCGCACGCCACGCTTGGGCGTAAAACGCAAGTTCAATCTTCGATTTACGCCCTAACCGGCGCGCCGCAGGCGGCAGACGGTGCGGGCGGGCGCGGGGGCGCTTAAGCACAATCTTTTTTGCTTAACCGGAAATTTGCGGAAAAATGTTTTTGTGTGAATGGGTTAGGTGGTGTAGTTAAGCGCAGGGAGGGGGCGCGTTTTGTAACGCGGCGTTTGAACGGGCGTGCCCGCGCGGGGTGCGATGAAAGACGCGAACGTTGTGGCGTTCGCGTTTTTTGTGCGTCGGTGCGCTTCAGCCCAACAGCGGGGCGAGCCAGTGGCGGGCTTCTGCTTCGCTCATGCCGGTGCGCTTGGCCCAGTCGTGGAGTTGGTCGTCGCCGATTTTGCTGACGGCGAAATAGCGCGCTTCGGGGTGGGCGAAGTAGAAGCCGCTGACCGAGGCGGCGGGGGTCATGGCGCACGATTCGGTGAGCGTGATGCCGATGCGTTCGGGCACTTCCAGCAGGGCAAAGAGGGCGCGCTTGGCGGTGTGGTCGGGACAGGCGGGGTAGCCGGGGGCGGGGCGGATGCCCCGGTATTGCTCGGCGATGAGACCGTCGTTGTCCAGTGCTTCGTCGGCGGCGTAGCCCCAGTATTCGCGGCGCACGCGCTGGTGCAGCCATTCGGCGGCGGCTTCGGCAAGGCGGTCTGCCAAGGCTTTGAGCATGATGGCGTGGTAGTCGTCGTGCGTTTCTTCCAGACGGGCGAGTTCGCGCTCGATGCCGATGCCGGCGGTGACGGCGAAGGCGCCGAGCCAGTCGGGGACGTGGCTGCCCACGGGGGCGACAAAATCGGCCAGCGCGTAGTTGGGTTTGCCTGCCGGACGGCTGTGCTGCTGGCGCAGACCGTGCCAGGTCATGCGGATTTCTTTGCGCTGTTCGTCGCGGTAGAGGTGAATGTCGTCGCCTTCGCTGTGGGCGGGGAAAATGCCCCAGACGGCGCGGGCGGTGAGCAGGCGCTCTGCCACGATGCGGTGCAGCATGGTTTGTGCGTCCTGAAATACGCTGCGCGCGGTCTCGCCCACTTCGGGCGATTGCAGGATGGCGGGGTAGCGCCCGTGCAAGTCCCAGGTCTGGAAAAAGGGCGACCAGTCGAGGAAGGGCAGCAGCTCTGCCAAGTCAATGTCGCAGTGCCAGACGCCGGTTTGCTGCGGCACGGCGGGCGTGTAGCCGTTTTGCGCGGCGGCGGCGTGGGCGGCGCAGTCGCAGGGGGCGGCGGCTTGCCAGCGGGTGCGGAAGGCGTTTTCGCGCGCTTGCGCCAGTGGTACGACGGCAAAATTGGCCTTGCCTTCGTGGTGGTCGCGAATGTCTTGATATTCCTGCGCAATCTGGGCGCGGTAGCCTTCGCCCTGTTCTTCGGAAAGCAGCGCGGTGACGACGCCGACGGCGCGCGAGGCGTCCGGCACGTAGATGACGCCGTGCTCGTAATTGGGGGCAATCTTGATGGCGGTGTGGTTGCGCGAGGTGGTCGCGCCGCCGATGAGCAGCGGCACGGTGAAGCCT